>NC_014506.1:615199-922799 GCF_000147355.1 Sulfurimonas autotrophica DSM 16294 | reverse complement strand
ACCTGTACCTACAGCATCTTTGATTGCATCTGTCTCTTTTACGGAAATGTCGACATCGGAATCCACACCGCTTTGAATGGACCCTGTCGTTTTAAAACTAATTTCACCGACATCTACTTCATTTTTAATGACATACGTCTCATTCTCAAAAGCAATATAACCGTTTTCATTTGCATAGTATTTTATTGACTCTTCATCTTCTACCACTTTAATCGTACTGTCAACTTTAAATGTCGGTTCATGTTTAACAACAGGTTCAGAAGGATTCATATACTCCCCACGACAGTTTCTTCCCGGTTTTCCGAGCTTTGGCTTGATGTATTCTATAAGTAATTCATCTTTTTTGACACTTTGTATAAACCCTCTCGAGGCATAATCTATCTTTTCATTATCTTTTAGCTCTTTATTTTTTTCAAAATGTAGTATCAATGCATCATCTGTTGTGGGTGTTGGTTCAAACCCTTCTGCAATTAAATGTGTTTCACTTTTTTCAAACTCTAAATGCTGTGCAACCCTTATACGCGCAGAAATTTTTGAAACCACATCTGGCAGCATTTCATCAAAAACATACACAAGAATTCCGGCTCTTATTTTTTTCTTATTAATCAAATCTATAAAATTATCTTCAAATCTGGGGTTATAATCAATACTCGACCCGGCCGAAATACTCAGGTAAACTTTACATTTTGTTGCATTGGCACCGACAGCTGTTATAAAGTTTTTACAAAAATCTTCTTCTTGAACTCTTTTTGAAAAAACTTCCACTTCATATGTCTGTTTAATTTGGAAATCAGGATTCAGGTAGGTTTTCTCATCATCAAGCTCACGCAATTCATCTTGTGATACTTCTTTCCATTCTGTTTCTTGTTTATCACTTTTTATTCTTGTGTAGGTTTGAATATCAAGTATATTAAAATCAAGCAGTTCCGGCTTTATTTCATAAGACTTTGCTATATTAAATATCTCTTTAGCAACGTTTTGAGTTCTTATAACTGTCGGACGGACTTTTCTTGCTGTTTTAGTCTTTTTATCAGAGCCAAATAATGCCATAATTAAGTTACCATACTTTTTTTTAATTTTAGTTATAAAAGATTTTAACCAAAAATTTGTTAAAATTGTGTAAAACTAATATTATATCGACAAAGAAGCCTATGTTTAAAGCAATATTTACTAATAGTTTTGGAATTCTAACCTCCCGTGTGTTAGGATTTTTCAGAGACCTTTTAACCGCATCAGCTCTTGGCGCAAACATATACAGTGACATATTTTTTATTGCCTTTAAACTGCCTAATCTGTTTCGTAGAATATTTGCAGAAGGTGCTTTTACCCAAGTTTTTATACCTGCCTTTACGCGAAGCAGACATAAGGCTGTATTTAGTATAAATATATTACTTATTTTCTCTTCTATAATACTCCTGATAACCTTACTTGTAAACCTTGTGCCCGGACTTTTCACAAAAGCAATTGCCACAGGTTTTAATGCAGACACTATAGCATTGGCCGCGCCCTATGTTGCCATTAACTTTTGGTATCTTCCGCTTATATTTTTTGTCACCTTTTTAAGTGCCATGCTGCAGTATAGACACCATTTTGCAACCTCGGCATTTTCGACTGCCCTGCTAAATCTTTCGCTCATTGGTGCGTTGTACCTCTCACAAGACAAAAGCCAGAGCCAAATCGTTTATTATTTAAGTTTTGGTGTGGTTATCGGCGGACTGCTGCAGCTTAGTGTGCACTGTATCGCTATATATAAACTGGGGCTTACAAAGCTGCTTCTGGGCGGGCTGAAATACTTTAAAGCCAAATCAGCATCCATAAAAAATGAAACAAAAAAATTTCGTACAAACTTCTTTCCGGCTGTCTGGGGTAACTCTACAGCACAGGTTTCTGCTTTTTTAGATACATTTCTGGCTTCATTTTTAGCAACAGGCTCAATCTCTTACCTTTACTATGCAAACCGTATTTTTCAGCTTCCTTTAGCGCTTTTTGCCATTGCTACTTCTATAGCATTGTTTCCAAGAATCGCACGCTATTTAAAAAATAATGATGAAACAAAAGCTGTGGCAAACCTGCAAAAAGCTTTTTGGTTTTTGGCCTTTTTACTTACCCTCAGCACTATCGGCGGTATTATACTCTCACACGAAATTATCTGGCTTCTGTTCCAAAGAGGTGCTTTTGACGCACATGATACAAACAACACAAGCGCCGTACTGCAAATGTATATGCTCGGACTTTTACCTTTTGGCATACAAAAGCTTTTTGTTCTATGGCTTTATGCAAAAGAGATGCAGGCAAAAGCTGCAAAAATAGCCACTATTTCTCTTGTTGTCTACATTACTTTTGCCTTAGCTTTCATTGCCCCTTTTGGTGTGGCAGGTTTGGCACTTGCAAGCACCATAGGCGGTTTTATAAGTCTCTTTTTTACACTGAGGGTTTTTGGGATGCAAAACTTTTTTGCTATACTTCGTTCAAAAAATCTCATCTATCTGGCTGTAAGTTCTTTTGTTCTTATCGCATTACTACTACTTTTAAAGGAATACCTCCGTGCATATATTTGATTCTGTACAAAAAACAAAACGTAAATTCACTCCGCTTAAAGAAGGAAAAGTCTCACTCTATGTCTGTGGTCCCACTGTATATGATGATGCTCACCTCGGGCACGCGAAATCAGCTCTTGTATTTGATTTGCTCACGCGTGTTTTGAGGGCAAACGGTTATGATGTCACTTATGCCAGAAACATTACCGATATAGATGATAAAATCATTAAAAAAGCCATAGAGCAAAAAAAAGAGATAAAAGAAATCACAGACTTTTACACAGAGACTTTTCATACAGAGATGGAAGCTATCGGCGTTAAAAGACCTACCATTGAGCCAAAAGCAACCCACAGTCTTGAAGCTATGGTTGATTTAATACAAAAACTTATAGACAAAGGGCATGCCTATCAAACACCTGAAGGTGATGTTTACTTTGATACGGCGAGTGACAGTGAGTATTTGAGTCTTTCACACCGTATGCAAAACGAAGAAGACAAACAAGAACGTGTGGTAAGTTCAACATATAAAAAAAATCATGCCGATTTTGCACTCTGGAAAAGTGTCAAAGACAACAGCATTACATTTTCCAGTCCTTTCGGAGCAGGCCGTCCGGGATGGCATTTGGAGTGTTCTGCCATGATTGAAAAACATTTAGCATATCGTGATACGCCTTTTGCTATAGATATTCACGGCGGCGGGGCTGACCTGCTCTTTCCACACCATGAAAATGAAGCGGCACAGACACGCTGTGGAACCAACCATGCACTTTCAAACTACTGGATGCATAACGGTTTTGTCAACATCGAGGGCGAAAAGATGAGTAAATCCTTGGGCAACAGCTTTTTTCTCAAAGATGCACTCAAAGAGTATGATGGCGAAGTGCTTCGTTTTTATCTTTTAAGCACGCATTACAGAAGTAATTTCAATTTTAACACGCAGGATTTGGCAGCTTCAAAAAAACGCCTTGACAAGCTCTACAGACTCAAAAAACGTCTTTTTGGTCTTGCACCGTGTAGTGACGAAACAACCTTTAAAAAAGAGCTTTTAGAAGCGTTAAATGACGATATGAATGTATCTTCAGCCCTTGCTCTTATAGATGAGATGATAAGCGGTGCGAATGAAACACTCGATATATCAGGCAAACATAAACAGCTCAAGCGTGAGACAATGGCAAATTTGGCTTATATAGAAGAACTTTTGGGCTTTGGTGTAAAAAATCCTTTTGAGTATTTTCAATTCGGTATAGATGAAGATACAAAAGGAAAAATAAATTTCTTGATAAAAGCACGAAATGGGGCAAAAGCAGAGAAAAACTTTGAGTTAGCCGACACACTTCGAGATAAGATTTTATCATATGGTGTCAATCTTATGGATACCCCTCAGGGAACTTTTTGGGAAAAATTTTAGATAAACTATGCTCAAAATCATACTTTTATTCTCTCTATTTTCACTTTTACAAGCAAGAGAAATCAAACCGATTTTCAAATATAAATCTGTCGGTTTTGTAAATGATTTTGTTGTAGCATATAACAAATTATATGTGGCAAATGATGTAGGTGTCATAGATATATTCAACTTAAAAACAAAAAAAATACAAGAGCAGATACCACTAGAACTCGTAACGAGTGATACTGGTGAACTCCGTTGTGCAAACATTATAAGCATTGACTATAAAAACGGCAAAATTCTTGCTGTGAGTATTGGAAAAAATGCCTATAGAAATGTTTGGGTTTATGAAAAACATCAACTCAAAAAAATTATAGATGAGCGTGCAAAACTCAGTATAAAAGAGGCAAGATTTTTAAATGACAATAAAATTCTTCTTGCTACCTTTGCCTCGGAAATCCTTGTTTATGATATTTCTGAAAAGTATATAAAATATAAAAAGCATATTACGCAAAGTGCATTAGGAGACATTGTTTTAAGTGAAGACAAAAAAAGAGTCATTATGGCAGATGAAAGCGGCGAGGTCAGAATTTTAGATACAAACAGTTCAAAAACACTGCAAATATTTGATTCACAAAATGTTGACAATATATTTCATCTGGCCCATGCCAAAGGTGTAACCATTACTGCAGGACAGGACAGACGCGTCGGTGTTTATCAAAAAGGCAAAAGTGATTACCATATAAAGAGCACTTTTCTTGTCTACTGCGTCGGAATAACACCCAGTGGAAAAACGGGAATCTACTCCAGTAATGAAGCAGGTGATTTACAGCTCTTCGAAACATATACAAAAAGAAAAACAAACATACTAACCGATCACACTAGTACCGTTAATCAAATCAGGTTTATAAATGAAAAAGAACTCTTCAGCAGTGAAGCCGGTCCTTATATTTATCATTGGAAACTTGATAAACTTCCATAAAGGCATTTTAAAATGACACTTACACAACTGCAGCAGCATATAGAAAAAAATTCACTTACATGTAACCAAGAGTTTAAACGATTGTTTCACGGACGCGGCGGTCTTTATGAAGGATGGAATCATCTCACTGTGGACTCTATTGATGAAATACTCAGTGCTGCTCTTTATTTTGAGAAGGAGAATGAAATCGAGCTTATAGAAATGCTCAAAGAGTTTACATGTAACACTAAATATACAACACTTGTAGTCCAAAGAAGATACCTCAAAGATGCGCCGAGTGAAGTACTCATCGGTGAAGTACCTGAGGCGTTACATGTAATAGAAAACGGCATAAAAATCAAACTCAATCTTCTCTCAAACAAAAACAGCGGTTATTTCCCCGATATGAAAAACGGGCGTACCTTTGTTAAAGAAAATGCCAAAGACAAACATGTACTTAACCTTTTTTCTTATACCTGTGCATTTAGTCTTGGGGCAAAAGTCGGCGGTGCAAAAAGCGTTGTCAATGTAGATATGAGCAAAGGTGCTTTAAAAACAGGCATGGCAAACCACTCTTTAAACAATTTGGACCCAAAAGGTGTGAGTTTTCTACCTTATAATATTTTAAAATCTTTCTCTTCATTAAAAAGAAAAGGTCCTTATGATTTGATTATCATCGACCCGCCAAGCTTTCAGCGAGGAAGTTTTGAAGCTACAAAGGATTATGAAAAACTCATAAAAAAACTACCCCAGATTGCCGGTGAAAACTGCATAGTTCTCTCCTCTTTGAACTCTCCGGAACTTGAAAGCAGTTTTATAATCGATATGATGCGTGAGTGGGCACCGAGTTTCACATTTGTAAAGCGCCTACAAAACCTTCCTGAATTTGCCAGTGCGGATGAAAAAAGAAGCCTTAAAAACCTCATTTTTCAAAGAGATGTAAAATAAAATGGATTTATTTACAATATGTAGCTAAAAGACCCTCTTTTAGTGCCTTATATGTATCTTCACCTTTTAATTTTCTCGCGATTGCCAAACCAAAACATATTGCAGTACCCGGTCCGCGTGAAGTCATCACATTTTCATCTTCTACTACCATCGCTGTATCGCCCATATAACCCTCTTGGCGTATCTGCTCTTCTACAGATGGGTAGCATGTGTATTTTTCTTTTAACACACCTGCTTTGTTTAGAGCAAACGGTGCAGCACAAATTGCACCGATATTTTTGCCTTTTGCATCCATTTCACGCAGGAGTCTTTGTACATTCTCATCGTCTGCAAGAGCATGCGTTCCGCCCCATCCACCTGGAAGCACCATCATGTCTATCATATCAGAGTTAATATTTCTTATGTCATAATCAGTTTGAACTGTAATACCGTTTACACCCTTTATAAGCATATTTTCACCCAGTGATGCAACAAGCACTTTAATTTCTGCACGTCTTAAAACATCTATAATGCTCACTGCTTCTATCTCTTCAAATCCGTTTGCCAACGGTACCAAAACTTTACTCATAATACACTCCTTATTATAGAACTTTTTATAATTTTAGCATGAATTCATTAATAGACTCCTTGCCAAACTCCTTACAGTCTCAGAGAGCTAATAAAAAAGTTAAGTACAATTAAAGGACAAAGATATTAAAATATTCAATATAGGTTATTATATGTTAAATTTAAATATTGGAGATATTTTGATAAGATTACTGTTCATACTCATATCTATATTTTTCATCTTCAGTGCCTGCTCTTCAAAGCCGCAAAAGCAAATAATCATATCTACAAACCAGTGGATCGGGTATGCTCCTTTGTTTTATGCGTTTGAAAAAGGAGAGCTTAATAAGTTAAACATTAAAATAATTACTAGCGTCTCACTTGCAGAAGCAGCCGATTTGTACAATATTGGCAAGGCTAACATGGTAACTACTACTCAGCATGAATATAATGTTTTAAAAAATACCACCCATGACATTAAAGCAGTTATTTTAATGGATCGTTCAAACGGCGGAGATATGATTTTATCAAACAAATCTCTCGATGAACTGAAAAAAAGTAAAAAAATAGATGCATATCTTGAAGTCGATTCTATCAATCAGGAAATTTTACTTGATTTTCTCAAAAAAAATGCTATCAGTGAAGATAAAATAAATTTTATAAACAAAGACCAGCGACAAATTCAAGATGTTAAAAATGATAAAACTCAAGATATACTCATTGTTACCTACAGCCCTTATAACATTGCTTTAGAAAAAAAGAGCTTTAAAGAAGTTGCATCGACAAAAAATATCAACAGTATTATCGTCATAGATGCTCTGTGTGCAACAAATGAGATTATAAAAAGTGACAAGAAAAGACTTATTCAACTCAAAAAAATTATAGACAATGCAATAAAAACAATTGAGAATGACCCTGAAGCATCTTATAAAGTTATTTCAAAATACTTGTCAGGCTTAAGTTACAAAGACTATATTGACTCTCTTAGTTTGATAAAATGGATTAACAAACCATCAAAAGAGTTGTTAGAGTATATACAAAAATACGGTTATAACAAGGATGATATTATTCAATGAACTCCATTTCTATAAAAAGTTTTATTATTTCTACTATGTTTGTTGCTTTTTTACTTGAAGCTTATATTTTTTATAATTTTTTTGAAAATTCTAAAGCAAGTATCAGTAAACTCCTTCAAACCAGTATACAAACTGATATACTAAATCTCAAACACTATATGGAAAAAAATTTAAAACTAAAAGACATAAATGAAATTGCCTCACATATCGATAATATCATTATTATTAACCCTACAATCAAAGATATACATATACTAAATAACAATAAAAATCTTATTTACCACCCTAAACTCAGATATAATGGGCATACACATCAAGCACAAAAATGTCTTCCAATATCTGCCATCACGGCTGCAAATATCTTTAAACAACAATGCTACTCCTTTTCTATAAAAACTTTTCATAAACTGCGAACAAAATACTATTATGCAAATGTATATATAGATGAAACTTATATAAACGGACTCATCACAAAACAGATTGAAAAAACACTCATTACATTTCTCATAACTGCTTTAATTTTTTCAATATTTTTATGGATACTATTTAGAGCATACATTATAATCCCTCTTGAAAAATTGCATCAGTATGCCTACTACAGTGAAAATCCTCCGCGAAACTTTTTTATAAAAGAGATTGAAAGCATTCGCTTTTCACTTAGCATGACATTTAAAAGATTAAAGCAGGAACAGGAAGAACTTTATAATTTATCTACAAAAGATCCTTTAAGCGGACTTTATAACAGGCTTAGTCTTGTAGAAAAACTCAACTGGCTGATTTCAAAAGGAAAAAGAGATAAAAATGAATTTGCCATGATTTTTCTGGATTTAGATAATTTTAAAAATATAAATGATTCAAAAGGGCATGAATTCGGCGACAAAATTTTAAAGTATATTTCCGATATTCTCTTAAATGCGACAAGAAACAATGACATTGTATCCCGCTTGGGCGGTGATGAATTTGTTGTAGTTTTACCTGATTATAAAGATGAAAATAAAATTGTAGAAATTGCCCAGAGACTCAAAGAAAAACTCTCAACACCTTTTAAAATTGATAATGAAGATTATCAAATAACTGCGAGTATGGGTATTGCGATTTATCCTAAAGATGGAGATAATGTACAAACACTGCTCAAAAATGCAGATATTGCAATGTACAAATCAAAAGAACTTGGAAAAAATAACTTTCAGTTTTTTACGGATGCCATCAATAAAGCAGTTCAAGAAAAAATCAGCATGCAAAGAATCATTAAAGATGCTTTGAGTCAAAATCATTTTAAACTTTTTTACCAGCCTAAAGTAGATATAAAAACAAATAAAATAGTCGGATGCGAAGCGCTTATACGACTCATTGACCCAATAGAGGGGTTGATTCCTCCGTATCAATTTATTAGTATCGCGGAAGAAAACCTGAGTATTATTCCTCTTGGAGAATGGATCATACAAGAAGCAGCATCTCAGATAAAAAAATGGGAACACACGCCGCTAAGAAACATAAAAGTCTCCATCAATCTTTCAGGTGTGCAATTTAAAGACCCATACCTTTTGCAAAAATTACAAACTTATACGCAAGAGATTGACAGAAGCAAATTTGATATAGAATTAACCGAATCTGTACTTATTGACAATTTCAACAAAAGGCTGGATATTATCAAAGGCATAAAAGAGTTGGGTATTTCACTCTCTTTGGATGATTTCGGTACGGGGTATTCCTCTTTGTCGTACCTCAAAGATATTCCTTTTGATACACTCAAAATCGACAAATCATTTATAGATAATCTTTATACGAAAGATGATTTAACATTTGTAAATATGATTATAGGCATTGCAGAAGATTTAGCACTTAATGTAGTTGCTGAAGGTGTTGAAACAGAGGAGCAGCTCAAACTCCTTAAAGAAATAAACTGTGAGTTATATCAAGGATATCTTTGTTCCAAACCAGTTGTGCCAAAAGAGTTTGAGGAGTTATTTATCTTAAATTGAGTATAATCTACTAGACTAAGTCTAATCATTTTAAATAAGTGGATAACTATGCTAAATTACGAATCTATAAAACCTTTACTTTTTAAGTTTGAACCTGAAACAGCTCATCACATTGCAGAATGTGTTTTAAGAATGCCAAATATTTGTCAAATACCTTTTAATCCTTTTTTAGAATCGCACTTTGTTAATGATGCAAGCCTAAAACAAGAAATTTTCGGCCATACTTTTTTAAACCCGATAGGCCTTGGTGCCGGATTTGATAAAAATGCGACAATGATACGCGGTATGCAAATCTTAGGCTTCGGCTTCACAGAAATCGGTACAGTCACACCCAAGCCTCAGCCCGGAAACCCAAAACCGAGAATGTTTCGCCATATAAAAGAGGAAAGTATTCAAAATGCTATGGGGTTTAACAATGACGGCGCCTATAAAGTTGTCAAAAGACTCAAACAACGCTATCCATTTACTACACCAATTGGTGTTAATATCGGGAAAAATAAAGTAACACCTGAATATGAAGCTATCAATGATTATACACATCTCATTAAAGCATTTGACGGTTTAGGCGATTATTTTGTAATAAATATTTCATCGCCAAATACACCGGGGCTTAGAGATCTGCAAAATGAAGAATTTATTAAAAATCTTTTTTCACAGGCAAAACAGCTTACTTCTATGCCGATACTGCTAAAAATTGCACCGGATATGGAAATAGAAGCTGCCGTAAATTTGACAAAAATGGCAGTACAACACGGTGCGGACGGCATTATAGCAACAAATACAACGATTGATTATTCGTTGGTAAAACATCCAAAAGATATTGGCGGACTCAGCGGTGCCGTACTCAAAGAAAAAAGTTTTAAAATATTTGATGCTGTTGCAGCAGAACTTTATGGAAAAACAATACTTATCTCTGTCGGCGGTATAGACTCGGCAAAAGAGGCTTATAAACGAATCAGAGCCGGTGCTTCTTTAGTGCAGATTTTAAGTGGACTCATTTTTCACGGACCGGATATGATTATGAACATCAACAATGAACTTATACAACTGCTCAAAGCAGATGGCTTTGAAAATATTTCACAAGCCATCGGAGCCGATAGAAAATAATGAAAACACTTCTTGTAATAATATTAACTTTAGGAACACTTATGGCATCATCATTACCAAAATATGAAACAAAAACACTCAAAAACGGTCTACAAATTGTAGTTATACCCTTAAAAAACCACTCAAATGTCATCAGTACGGACATTTTTTACAAAGTCGGAAGCCGTAATGAAGTAATGGGGAAAACAGGTATTGCCCATATGCTTGAGCATATGAATTTCAAATCAAGTAAAAATCTGCAAGCAGGTGAATTTGACAAAGAAGTAAAAAGTATCGGCGGTGTAAACAATGCTTCTACAAGCTTCGACTATACACACTATTATATAAAATCAAGTACGGACAATTTAAACAAATCAGTAGAATTGTATGCAGAGCTTATGCAAAACCTTAATCTCAAAGATGAAGAATTCCAACCTGAACGTGATGTTGTAACAGAAGAGAGACGTTGGAGAACGGACAATAACCCGCTCGGATATCTCTACTTCAGACTTTTTAACAATGCCTATATTTACCATTCATATCACTGGACGCCTATCGGCTTTATGAACGACATACGAACATGGAGTATTAAAGATATAAGAGATTTTCATGCGACCTATTATCAGCCGCAAAATGCCATTTTAATGGTTACCGGCGATGTCAATCCAAAAGATGTATTCAAATCTGCAAAAGCAGCATTCGGCAAAATAAAAAATCACGGAAAAATTCCAAAAGTAAAATTTATAGAACCCGAACAAGACGGTGCAAAACGCGTTATAGTCCATAAAGAGAGCGAAGTTGAAATGCTGGCAATTACCTTTCATATACCTGACTTTAAAGACCCAGACCAAGTTACACTCAGCGTAATTTCCGAGATTCTTTACTCAGGTAAAAGCTCTCGTCTTTATAAGGAGCTTGTAGATAAAAAACGTCTTGTCAACACTGTTTATGCATACAATATGGAAAATACAGACCCGGGACTTTTTATATTCATGGCTACATGTAACCCAGGTGTCAAAGCCGAAACAGTAGAAAAAGAGCTGATGAAACAGATAAACCTGATGAAAGAGACAAAAGTAACAAAAGCAGAACTTGAAAAAGTCAAAATCAATACAAAATCTGATTTTATTTACTCGCTTGAGAGTTCTACCTCTGTTGCAAACCTTTTTGGAAGCTATCTTGTCAGAGGTGATGTTACACCGCTTTTAACTTATGAAGATGATGTCAACAAAATAACTGCAAAAAAAGTACAAGAAGTTGCTAAAAAATATTTTGATTTTAACAAATCGACAACACTTATTTTAAAAAAATAATAAATACTTATATCATAAAGTTACAAAATGTAATTATTTTGTAACTTTATAAAAAAACATCACAAGATTATCACAAAAAATAAACTTCTATGCTATTATAAATAAAAATAATACTTTATAAGGTTCCTTCTCGTGTTAAAAACTTTTCTCTCTTTGCTTATTTCCCTTAATCTTTTTGCTATTTCAAACCAAGAAGTTGCTAACAAATGTGAAGCCGTTATGGACGGCTTTAAAGACTCTTCATCAAATATGAAAATGACGCTTATCAATGCCAACAATCAAAAGCGTGAACGTCAAATGAAAATGATAATGCTTGAAAAAGAGTCCGGCAACAAATCACTGATGACTTTTCTCTCTCCTGCAGACGTTAAGGGGACAAAATTTCTCAATTATGAGCATATTAATAAAGATGATGACCAATGGCTTTATCTTCCGGCTATAAAACGTGTTAAACGCATAGCTTCAAAAAACAAATCAGGTTCTTTTATGGGTTCGGAATTTTCTTATGAAGATTTGAGCTCTTTTAGTGTCAAAAAGTATATTTTTTCCGGTAATGCCAAAGAAGAAACAATCAATAAAGTGAAGTATTATATAGGAGAGAGAATTCCTGTGAGTAAGAACTCCGGCTATACAAAACAGATTTCATGGGTTGATGCAAAAACATTTTTAATCAAAAAGGTTGAATATTACGATAGAAAAAAAGAGCTTCTAAAAACAGCAGTTTTTGATGATTACAAAAAAATCAAAGGCATATGGCGCGTCGGTATGATGAGTATGACAAATCATCAAAACGACAAAAAAACAATTTTAATCTGGGAAAATGAGAAAATAAAGACCGGACTCAAAGACAGAAACTTTCATAAACGCGTATTGAAAAAATAGTATGAGAGTGCTTCTTCTACTGCTTTTGAGCATAAGTATCACCTATGCCAAATCAAATGACACCTGCTATTCTGTACAGCTTACAAGTTTTAAATTTAAGAAAAACTCAACATACGATTTTGCAAAACAGAATTATCCTGAGTCATGCAGGCTTATATCTTTTAGTAATATTAACAGTATACGATGCGGATGTTATGAGAAATACAGTGATGCACGAAAAGCACTTAAAAAATTATCTAAACATTATCCAAACCCTCTCATTGTCAATACCTACAAATACAGATTTAAGAAAAAAACAGTCAAAATTGCTAAAAAACCTGTAAAAATCACACCTAAAATAGAAACAGTTCAAAAAAAGACTTTACATGTAAACAAAGAAGTAAAAGAAAAAGAGGAGTCCGGTTTTTTAGATAATGTCACTTATCAGGGCAATATTGATATGACGCTCCAGTCATATATGAAAGCGCCGGCAGGTAAAGAAAAACAAAATGCTCTTCTATCTGCCAATCTTGAAACAAAATATATTCAGGAGAACTTCACCGCCTTTGCAAAGGTGCGTCTGCAGCAGGATTATTATGATTTGCAAGGTACTGCAAAACATACAAAAAGAAGTTCTGTCCGTCTTGATGAGCTTTACGGCAGTTATGATTTTGATGATGACACCATTCTTTTTGGAAAAAACATTCTCTTTTGGGGTGCGCTTGAAGTGCGAAATTTAGTCAATGTTTTTAATCCTGATGAACTCAGATCAGACCCTTTTTATACAGACAAACTCGGCGTCATCAATTTTGCATATACGCACTATACAGAGAGTGGAGAACTCTCAGCCATTATAAAACTCTATGAGCAGGACAGAAATATGCCGGCTTACCCTTATGTTTATTACTATTTTTCTGCCACCGTACGTGTCTCACCAAATGTCAATCTCCCTTTGCTCTATGATGACACGCTCAAAACAAAGGCAAGCCGATATAGACCGAGCATCTACCTGAAATACTCAGATTCTACAGACACAGAATATGCCCTTGATTATGCCTTTATATTTGAAAACGGTTACGATTCACAGCGATACTATACAAAAACCCTTCAAATAAACAACATAGTAACAACACAAGAAAATGCCTATCTTGTCAATAAGTTTATGACCTATGACACGCTTGTAATCGGCGCTACACTCTACAAACTTGAAGCCGCCTATACCGACATCATTGATGATGCATTAATTTCTGATTATATACATATTGGACTCGGTGCAGAACACACCTTGACACAAGTATACAAAGAAGCTGATTTAGGACTGCTTGTAGAGTATTACCGCTACATTACCTTGCAAAATGGTAAAAAAGATGATTTAGACCTTTTTGAGCTTTTCCAAAACGACCTCTTTTTAGGACTGCGTTACAGTTTTAACCAAGGCAATGATGCAAGTATAGTCGGAGGAGGTATCTTTGATCTTGATTACAATGAACAGGTCTATTATATGGAATATCAAACACGCCTCATGGACACTTTTAAACTCAATTTTGATTACAGATATATATCTCCCTCAAAAAATTACAATACTGCTTTTAAACTGATGGGTGCGCATGAACGTATAAGTTTAAAACTCGGCTACTACTTCTAAATATGACAGGAATAAAATGAAAAAATTTGTAGACTTACTCATTAAATTTCGCTGGTATATAGTTATAGTAATTCCTCTTATTACTATTGTACTCTCTTATCAGCTTAAATATGCACAGTTTGACGGTTCATACAGAATCTGGTTTGGTAAAGATTCAAAAACACTCCAGCAATATGACGCATTTAAAAATACCTTTGGCAATGATGACTCCATCATTATAGTCTTTCGTGATAACAATGGCATTTTTAACAAAAAGGCCTTACATGTAATAGAGCGGCTCACCGAAAAACTCTGGCAGACAAAATATATAGCCAGAGTCGATTCACTTACAAACTACCAGTATGTTCATAAAAATCCGCAGGACGCGGATGATATACTCATAGATAATTTTATAGAAGATATTGACGCCTTACATGTAAAGGATTTACAGAAGAAAAAAAAGATTGCTTTACGTGAAGATTTGATTGTCAACCGCATCATATCTAAAGATGCAAAAACGACAATGATTGTCGGACGTCTCACACCAAAGGCAGGAAATACATTCGGTGCATCCAAGCATATTATGCACGATATTAATAAATATATTAAAGAGGAACAAAAGAGCGGCTACAAGTTTTATCTCGCCGGCGGTCCTGTAGTAAATACAACATTCAGCTCACTCGGTCAGTATGATGTAAAAACCTTTACACCACTTGTCATTCTTATAGCTATGGTGATGCTGTGGGTTATTTTTCGTAAAATTTCAGGTGTATTGTTAACAATTCTTGTCGTTATTTTTACCTTCAGCATTGTTTTAGCGCTCCAAACTATCTTTGGCTATAAACTCAACAACTTTACCGCTAATATGCCTGTATTTATCATTGCTATCGGTATTGCCGATGCGATGCACCTCTTTTGGATTTATCTCTTGGGCAGAAAAGCGGGACTTGATAATTATGCGGCAATTCACGATACTATAGAAAAAAATCTTGTACCGACTTTTTTGACCTCTCTTACAACGGCAGTCGGTTTTGCTTCTTTGGGGATTTCCGACATTGTGCCTATAAAAACCTTAGGACTTGCAACGGCAAATGCAGCTATACTTGCTTTTATTCTTACTATACTTTTTATTCCTGCAGCACTCGCAATTTTAAATATAAAAGTAAAAGTAAGCAAAAAGCCGACATCACAGCAGGGCCTTGGAGACTTTGCGAAAAAATATGCAAAGTTCATCATTAAAAATGACAATAAAATCATCTTGGCAACACTTGTTCTTTTTTGCTTTATAGCTTTTGGACTGACAAATCTCAAAGTAGATTCAAATGCTGTCAGATACTTTAGAGAAGATGTTCCCTTTCGTCAAACTGTCAATGTCATACAAAAAAATCTCACCGGTCCTATGAGCTATGAAATCGTCATAGATTCAAAAAAAACAGACGGCATAAAAAATGCCCTTTTTATGAAAACTGTCGATAAATTCTCAAAAGAATTCAAAGCAAAGTTTCCTGATGCCAGACATACATCTTCACTTGTTGATGTGGTTAAAAAATTCAATGAAGTTATAGACGCGAACAAGAGCATACCAGACAACAACAATCTCATAGCTCAGTATTTACTGCTTTATTCCCTTTCACTCCCTCAAGGCATGGAAATCAATGATAAAATGGATGTTGATGAACGACTCCTGCGACTTACCGCTTCTATGAATGTTGTTGATACGTCAAAAGATTTACAGATGATAGAGTGGATAGAAGAGTGGTGGAAAAAGACACCCTACTCGGCACAGGTAAACGGTCAAACCCAAATGTTTGCCCATATGCAGGCAGATGTAACAGACACGCTGATTGAATCAATTTTACTCGCAATTGTCGTAACCTCGCTGTTGATGTTTTTCATTTTTAAAAAACTACGAATGATACCGCTCTTTTTAATTCCAAATATACTCCCGATAATTTTGGTGATAGGCGTTATGGGCTGGTTGGGAATTAATATAGATCTGGGTGTTGCCATCTCAGGTGCTATTATCCTCGGCATTGCCATAGATGATACGATTCACTTTTTAGTAAAGTATAAAGAAGCACGAAAAAAAGGCTTTAATTTTGAAAACTCACTCGCGTATGTTATGCAGTATGCAGGCTTGGCGATGGTGCTTACAACGCTTGTTTTAAGCACGGCATTTATTGTCTTTCGTCTCTCACAATTTATGCTCAATGCAAATTTCGGACTTATCACAGCCATTGCTTTAATTATTGCTCTGCTCGTAGACCTGCTTCTACTGCCCGCCCTGCTTGGCAAACTTGATGCACAAGATAAAAGTTTCTTAGAATAAAAAAAAAGGTATAAAATAATATGTTAGATATAGAAAAATCATATAAACAAAATTTTCCAAAAGCAGTAAAATATCTGCCAAAAAGTGTAAATAACTTTTTTATTAAAAGACTCAAAAAAGTATTTCATGAAAACAAATATAATGAAATTTATGAAAAAAATCATTACCTCAAAGGTCTTGAGTTTGTAGACAGTATGCTTGAACTTTTAGATATAGATTATACAATCAAACCAAAAGAGATTAAAAACATACCCTCAACTGGTAAAGTTCTTGTCGTAGCTAATCATATAACAGGGGCATCGGACGCCTTTGCACTTGTACAGCTCATAGCCAGTGCAAGAGAAAACAAAAAAGTCAGATTGATGGTCAACGGTATGCTTATGGGAGTTACACAGGCAAGTGATATTATTATTCCTGTTGATAACATTACAGGTGCTATAACAAAAACAAGTATAAAAGCCATTAATGAAGCGTTGACAAATGAAGAAGCGGTTGTCATTTTTCCCGCAGGTGTTGTCAATAGATGGTCATTCAAAGGGATTAAAGACATGCCTTGGAAAGCAAGTTTTTTAAAAATAGCCAAAAAGAACAATACACCTGTTTTACCGGTAAAAATCGAAGGAAGGAATAGTATTCTTTTTTATTTTGTTTCTCTTATATTACCAAAAAAACTAAGCGGTCTGTTAATGCTTCCCCATGAATTTGTAACAGCAGGCGAGCAAAAACCACTTACCTTTAACATTGGACGAGTTATACCCGTTGCGTCTTTTTGTGATGAAAATATTAGTATTAATGAATATTTAAAACTTTTTTATCAGCATCTTTATACACTCGGAACAAAAAAAGAGTGTGTTTTACAAACAGAAACAACTATCACGGCAGCGCATAATAAAATGCTTCTGCGCGGGGAAGTAAACAAAGCAGAAGTTTTGGGACAAACACTTGACGGCAAAAAAATCATATTGGCGCAAGCAGATGAAGCACCTTTTTTAATGCAGGAACTTGGACGTGTAAGAGAAATCTCTTTTCGCGCCATAGGCGGTGGAACAGGCGGTGCAAAAGACAATGATTTGTATGATAATTATTACAAACATCTTATACTCTGGGATGAAGATGATTTGGAGATTGTCGGAGCATACCGCATCGGAGAAGTTGCCCAAATAATTAAAAACCGCGGGATGGAAGGTTTATATACCTATAACCTGTGTGATTTCAATGAACATTTTCAAGACTACTGTCATAACTCCGTAGAGCTTGGGCGCAGTTTTGTTCAGCCAAAATATTGGGGCTCACGTGCACTCGACAATCTCTGGCAGGGAGTCGGCGCCTATCTGGCTAAAAATCCTCATATTGTCTATACATACGGTACAGTTACCATTAATGCCGATACACCAAAACAGGCAGTCGCTGCACTCGTATATTTTTACTCTCTGCATTTTTCCTGCGACACAGATATGATGAGTGCTAAAACGCCTTATTTTATGTCATATGAGCAAAAACAGGAGTTTGATATGCTTTTTAAATACAGATCTTATAAAGAGGGTTTTGTGGTTTTAAAAAAATATCTCAAAGATTTGGGAACATCTGTGCCGACTCTTTTTAAACAGTATGCAGAACTGTATGATGAGGGTGCTGTGCGATTTTTTGATTTTAGTATCAATGAGGGACTTCATGGTGTTGTTGAAGGGTTCATCATTGCAGATAATTCTAAAATGAAAGAAGCCAAGAGAAAACGTTACATTAAAAATTGATAAAATAAAACCTATAATATCTTAAAGCCAGGGCGACCTAAATAGTAGCCCTGAAGACAATCAACACCAAGTTCCACAAGCGTATCCATCTCTTCTTTTGTCTCAATCTGTTCTGCTACTGTTTCCATCTTCATACTGCGTCCAAATGCAACTATCGCTTTTACAATATTATAAGCCGCTTTATCTTTATCTATATTTTTAATGATAGTTCCGTCAATTTTAAGTATGTCTAAATCTAAATTCATCATATAGCTGAAGTTTGCATAACCACTGCCAAAATCATCTAAGGCAATTGAAAAACCTAACTCTTTTAACCCTGAGATACTCTTTTGAATTGCTTCAAAATTTGTGATCTCTTCATGCTCCAATATCTCAATGGTAACTCTCTGTGCCAAATCCTGCTTAGATTTAAATGTAAATTTTAGCAGTTCAATAATATCTTCATTTAAAATATCTTGAATGTCTAAATTTATTGACAAATGTACATCTTGCATGCTTTGAAGAGTTTCAATAGCTTTTTGTAAAACAATAGATGTCAGTCTAATGTAGATTTGTGTATGGCGAATAGAGGGTAAAAAGCTGTCAGGAGGAATCACTTTTCCCTCATGGTTTATCATACGAATAAGCATCTCATACTTGACAATTTTTCCTGTTTTTGCGAAATAAATTGGCTGAAAAGCACACTTGATTCCATCTTCATCAATTGCCAGACGAATATCACTGATACGGTTGGAAGCTTCACTCTCATATTTTTTTCCGTCATCGAAAATCTCTACTCTGTTACGACCTGAAGATTTGGCTACATAGAGCTGTTCATCTGCTATTTTTATAGCTTCATCCATATTTTTGGCACTATAAGGAAAAGGATTAACTCCGATAGAAAGAGTCATACTAATCTGATTATCATGACTCTGTATATCAAGATTCATAACAGCTTGCCTAATGCGTTCTGCTACTCCTATAGACTCTTTATTCTCTTTTTTATCTACAAGTAAAATAAACTCTTCACCTCCAAAACGGATGACAATATCTTCCTGACGAACAGTCGACTTTATCTCTTGTGCTACAGCTACTAAAACATCATCTCCGATATTATGTCCATAATTATCATTAACACGTTTAAAGTTATCTAAATCTATCATCATCAGATAATAGTTTTGCAAAGAAGTCGTCTCTAAAAATTCAGAGAGATATTGACGATTGTAAACTTGGGTCAAAGGATCAATAAAAGCTTTTTTTCTGGTTTTATAATAGAGATAAACAAGCACATAAGCCAGTATAAGCATAATAAACATAAAAAAACTAATATATAAAAATACATCTTCCATAGGTTTTAATATTTGCACAATACGTGTATAAACATCATACGTAAAGTCAGCACCAAGAACTGCTACTACATTATCGTTCACGACTACAGGGTATGCAATTGTAACCCAGAGTTTATCCAGTGAGTTTTGCTGAGTTATTTGGTATTTTTTTGTACTATATGCCTTTTCCCATATATCTGATTCTGTATCAAATTTTTGATTGAAAAATGCTCTATCTTGGGCTTCTTTTGTCGTATCTAATAGATATCTGTATTTATGCTCTTTATCTCTGTACAAAAGATACAAATATTTAACATCTTCTCCTTGCAAAAGTGAAAGTTGTGCTTCAAGTTTTTTTGCAGTATCGGGATGCAGCATGATTGTTTTGCGGAGATTATCACCATAATCTTTTTCTATATGAGTTACATATTTTTGAAATGTATATATCTTTTGATTGACAAGATGCTCTTTTATAACACTAAAAACATGTTCTTTTGTTTTAATAAACTCAATATATATGACTATGGAAGCAAGTGTTACCAAAGGAATAACAATGGCAAGCATGATAAAACTTCTGTTTAGTTTTGCATTTTTCATTATTGCTCAATATATTTATTAAAACTTTTATCAAGTTTTATATGGTTTTGATCTAATCTATACTTATAAAAAAGGATGTTTGGTCGTCCTTTTTGCCAAAAAAATGCTCCAAGAACATTAGGGTTTTTCAAATGTGAATATTTTGTTCCAAACATATTTTTGCCATAACAGACTTTTGGAATATCTTTTAACGTTGTAACTATAACAATGTCTGCATCTTTACAATTAGAGACCAGTTTTATATTGCCAGGATATTTTTCTAATGATTTACAATGTTTGTAAATGTAAACTTTAGGTTTTTCCTTTTTTGTAACAGCACTAATAATCTTATTATATATAGCTGATTCTACTTGTAGATCATCTGCCGATAAAATAGTGCCAATAAAGAGAATAATAACTAAGAGTAGTTTCAAAACAGATACTCCATACTCACCATAAATTTTTGTTCAATTACAGGAACTTCAAGCTGTTTTGGAGTTGGTGTAATATTGTAATAGTATTTTCTTGTCAACCCTGCATTAAAAATATTTTCACCCTTAACATTGATGTGCAGATCAGGGGTGACACTGTATTTTACACCGGCAGAGTAATCATAACCTGTATCTAAATTTTCAAATCCATGGTTAATAACAAGCTCATTGAAAATATCAAACTTAGAGATGCTGTTTACCATTCTTATAAGGTAGTTATAGTGTTCAACAACTCCACTACTGTCACCGGGAAACTTAAGTTTTGCATAATCAAATTGCAGTTGCAGTTTGTCTTTTTTTCTAAAAAAATAATTAAACTCCAAAGCACTGTAATATGTTATGAAATCATCTTTAGCATTTTGCATTACGCCTGAAGCATCTGACACAAGGAAGTTTTTTGTTTTAGCATATCCTAAAATCAGTTTTGACAAGGTCTGTTCATTTGTATAACTTGTTTCTTGTGTCAACGAGAGATATTTTTCAGGTTCTAACTTTGGGTTACCAACATGTGCTTCTGCCGTCATAAATGGTTCAGGAACAAACTTCTGGCTTGCTAAAAAGGTCTTTGAAATCCACTTTTTGTTCGAATAGATATAAGAGAGTCGCAGTTGAGAAATATCTTCATCCTTCATGGCTTTATTTCTATCATAATGCTGTTGCATAACAGAGAGACATACTAAATTATTCTCTGAGAGTGAAACAGCATCTTCTAAAAAGAGTGAGTAGATATTTTCATTATCATATTTCTGTTGAACCGGACTTTGAACAGAGTCATATTTTACATCATCCAAATCAAATTTTTTATATCTATACTGTACACCGACAGAAAGAGTATGATTACTAATTTGAAACTTTTTCTTTACAATTGCTGTCAGCACTTCAGAATCATACTTCTGCTCTATCAAAGAATAACCTCCAAATACAACTGGGGCACTGTATGCTGCATCATAACTTCCATAACTGTTTATGTAAGAGAGGTTAAAAGTCAAACTGTCATTTTGAAATTTTGAACCAAATGAAGCATTAATAAATTTCTTTTCCATATTTGTATCATTTGGAACAGCATAAGGCAAAAGCCCTAAAAAGCCATCATGTTTTGTTGCAAATGCATTCAACTCCACCTTATAGCTCTCTTTTTCTAAGGAGCCATAAAAATGATTTGTCGTCATATCTCTTTTAACATTTTGAGAATTTACTGTATATGTGTCTTGTTTATTCTGTGAATGGTTTGCATAGACAAAATAGGCTACATCCTCAGCAAATCCTGCGTTGTATACATTTTCTTTGTTTGAGCCATGTGAAGCACCAAGAACTTTTACCCGTGTTCCTGCATCTCGCTTTGCCTCTTTAGAGTAAAGTCTTATAACCACAGTAGCCGGCTCAATTCCAAAATCAAAAGAGGGAAATCCTTCATATATCTCAACATGATCAACGAAGTCCATATCGATGTTTCCAAACATTGAAAAACCGCTTCCTGTAATTGGCAGAACAAGTTCATTGTCATTTAAGTAAATTCTGATAGATTTGGAACTAAATACTACAGGATCAAGATTTATCATATCAGGTTCGCCAACACGATTTTCCAAGTATCTGAAAAATCGAATGGATTTTAAAACATCTTTTAAAGACTCTACCTGCATACGCTCCAACTCATCTCTGGTATAAACAATCAAATGACCCGCATTTTCATCTTTTGTTTTTTTAGAAAGTTCTGATTCTGTTTTATAATCTTCCAAAAGTGCATCAAGCCCATTTGCCCAACCAAAAGTTAAAACAATTAGCAATAAAATAATTATTCTCATCTATTCCCCTCTATCATTTATTATTATCTTCTTATGTGACTTAAAGTGTGATTAATCAAAGCAAACATATTCAAATATTTTCTCATTATATCTTTTGAATAAAAAACAAATAAAAGTTTTAAAACTTTTTAGATATAATTCGCCTATCAATTTTAAAGGGTAAAGTCTAATGAATATAGTAACAGGTTCTTCAACCGCACTTATTACTCCATTTAAAAATGGAAAACTTGATGAACAAAAATATGCTGAACTTATCAAACGTCAAATCAACAATGGTATGGATGCAGTTTGTCCAGTTGGGACAACAGGCGAGAGCGCGACACTTACACATGATGAGCACAAACGCTGCATAGAAATAGCTGTAGAAGTTTGTAAAAATACACAGACAAAAGTTCTTGCAGGTGCCGGAAGCAATGCAACGCATGAAGCCATAGAGATTGCAAAACATGCACAAAGCTGCGGTGTTGACGCTATTTTCTCAGTTTCACCATACTATAACAAACCTTCGCAAGAAGGTCTCTACCAGCACTACAAGGCTATTGCCGAGGCTGTAAGTGAGCTTCCTTTTATGCTCTACAATGTTCCGGGACGTACAGGTGTTGACATCTCTGCGGACACCACTATCCGTCTTTTTGATGATGTTAAAAACATTTACGGTGTTAAAGAGGCAACTGGAAGCTTAGAACGTACAGTTGAGCTGCTTTCACGCAGACCTGAGCTTAAGGTATTTTCCGGTGATGATGCTATTGATTACCCTATTTTGGCAAACGGCGGGGCAGGAATTACTTCTGTGACGTCAAACCTTATGCCTGATTTAAAATCAGAACTTGTACGCAAGGCACTCAGCGGTGACTTTATCGGTTCAAAAGCGATTAATGACAAACTCTACCCTTTAAATAAAGTGATGTTTTGTGAAGCCAATCCTATTCCGGTAAAAGCCGCAATGTATATAGCAGGGCTTACTGAAACACTCGAGTACAGACTTCCTCTTGTTGCTCCAAGTAAAGAAAATATGAAAAAAATCGAAGACGTAATGAAAAATTACGACATAAAAGGACTCTAAAATATGAAAGATAAAACTCTCTTTGTAAGCGGCGGAACGCGCGGAATCGGGAAAGCAATCGTATATGCTTTTGCAAAAGAAGGCTGTAATGTAGCTTTTACATATGCATCAAGTGCTGATACGGCAAATGAGATTATTGCTGATATTGAAGCAAACTACGGTGTAAAATGTCGCGCATACAAATTAGATATATTAGAGCCCAACACATATAAAGATGTTTATAAAGAGTTTGATGAAGATTTTGACAGACTTGATTATTTTATATCAAATGCAATCATTTCAGGTCGTGCCGTTGTCGGCGGATTTGGGCCATTTATGAGGCTCAAGCCAAAAGGACTTAATAATATTTACACTGCCACTGTCGATGCCTTTGTCGTCGGTGCTCAAGAAGCTGCAAAAAGAATGGAAAAAACAGGCGGCGGAAGCATCATCTCAATGAGTTCTACAGGCAATCTTGTATATACTCCAAATTATGCAGGTCACGGAACAAACAAAGCTGCTGTTGAAGCTATGGTGCGTTATGCTGCTGCTGAACTTGGTGAAAAAGGAATTCGCGTGAATGCTGTAAGCGGCGGACCGATTGATACCGATGCATTAAAAGCATTTCCAAATTATGAAGAAGTAAAAGCGGAAGTTGTCAAACGTTCACCGCTTTCTCGTATGGGTGTACCTGAGGATTTAACGGGAGCATGTAAGTTTTTATGTACTAACGAGTCATCTTGGCTGACAGGTCAAACAATAGTAATAGACGGCGGAACTACTTTTCAATAGTATGTTACGCACTATTATGAGCAATACTCAAAAGTACGAGTACATGACTCCATTATAGTGGCAGGGAGCAAAGTCTCCCTACAACCCCCTACTTATAAACGGGCGTAGTTAACGCTTATGCAGGCATCTAAAGATGCTAATTCACTGAGTGTCGTATCATTTACCGCATTATCTACTAAAATCACTGCAAGTGCTTCTGACTGTTCATTTCTTGCCAAAGAAAAATCTGAAATATTCACATTGTTATTTGCAAGTATAGTTCCAACACTTCCAATCACACCCGGAACATCCGAGTTTTTAAAGAAAATAATATCGCCTTTTACCGGGAACTCTATATCAAAACCGTCAGTCGCTACAATACGCTGCAGTCCGTCTTCAAAAATTGTAGCAGAAACAGAGGTTGTTCCTTCATTTGTAGTGATTTTTACAGTAATAAGGTTTTTATACACTTCTGAGTCACCAAGGTTTACAGACTCTACTTCTATACCTTTTTCTTTGGCAACAAAGTCAGCATTGACATAGTTAATTGATTCCGTAGAGTGGCTAAGTGCACCGACAGTTACAAAAGTTGCAAGAGAATCAATATAGTTTGCAATATCGCCCTGTCCTTTTACTTTTATAGATACTATTTTTGATTTATTTATCTGAGATTCTAAGAAACCTATTTTTTGACCCATTTCTAAAAACGGTTTAACAAAAGGAGGTATTTTACTCTCATCTATCGGCAGATTCATTGCATTTGGATATGCTATGCCTTTTGCTGCAGCAATAGCATTTCCAGCTGCCTGCGTACCAATATTGTACTGAGACTCATACGTATTTGCTCCTAAGTGAGGAGAAACTACGATATTATCCAAGTCAAGAAGCTTGTTATTAATCGCCGGTTCTTTTACAAATACATCTATACCGGCAAAACGGATTTTACCTGATTTTAGACCGTCATAAAGAGCATCTTCATTATACAAGCCGCCTCTTGCACAGTTTACAAGAACGACACCGTCTTTCATTTTTGCAACTTCTTCTTTATCAATGATATTAATCGTTTCTTGATTTTTCGGTGTATGAATTGTTATAACATCACAAGCCAAAATATCATCAAAATTTTTCGTATATGTCATTTCTAAATCGGTTACTTTTGAAGGGTTGATATATGGGTCATATGCAACGATGTCCATCTCAAAAGCTTTTGCGCGTTTTGCTACGCGAGAGCCGATATTACCAAAACCGATGATACCGAGTTTTTTACCCTTTAATTCATAACCGTACCATTTTTCACGTTTCCAAATTCTTTGATTTTTTAAATGATCATGAGAATATGGAAACATTCTCATACATGAAAGCATATGTGTCATTGTAAGTTCAACCGCTGCGATTGTATTGGCAGTCGGTACATTCATTACGATAATACCTTTTTTAGAACATTCAGGAATATTCACATTATCAACACCTACACCGGCGCGAACAATAGCTTTCATATTTGTAGCATGCTCTATAAAAAACTCATCTACATCTGTTGAACTTCTGGTAATTGCTACATCAGCTTGTGGAATAATAGTTTCAACCAGCTCTTTTTTATCAACGTCTGCTGCCATGATAAAGTTAATATTTTCATCTTCTTGAAGCATTTTTAAACCGGCTTCATGGATATGGTCACATACGACTACTGTATATTTTTGCATCTAATAATCCTCTTTATAAGGCACAATACTGGCCTTGATTTTATAATTTTTTAATACTTGCACTAACTTGTTCAATTTATCTACATTTTGTGAATAAATAAGTAAATCTACGCCTTTAAGATCTTTTTTTAGATAATACTTCAATCTGTATCTTTGCAGTTCTTCTTTTAGACAAAAAAGCTGATATGGGTCTAAAAGTTTTGCAGACAACTTATAGGTTATAGTTTTAGTTATTTTTTCATCTAAATCCAGTTTGACATAGACTTCATTTACAGGATAAAAATAGCCGAGTCTCTCAGATTTCGAAAAATGATTTAACCAAAGCTTTTCCGGTTTGCTCGGAACCGCTTTGGTTTTTAAAGCTAAAGGTTTTGTATCAACGATTTCCTCTTGGGAATTGATAGATACTAAAAAAAAGATAATAAACACTGCAACTCCCGCTGCCAAGAGGGGAGCAAACCATTTTATTATCTTTTGCATTTAAATAACAAAGCTTATTTAAATTTATCTTTTATCAAGTCACCAAGAGAGTGTGATTCAGTATCATTGATCTCTTCAAGCATTTCTTGATTTTTGATATAGTCTAATTTTTTAACAGATAAGCGGATACGGTCACGACGAGTATCAATATTTGCAATTGCAGCTTCTATTTCTTGACCAGGTTCTAACTCTTCTTTTACCAGTGGAGCTAAATCTTCATCACGAATAAGTGCATCAACACCGTCTTCTAGTGAAACAAATACACCGAAATCTTTAATATCACGAATAGTTCCTTTTACTACAGAGTTCACTTTATGCGTTGTAGCAAATTTATCTATTGGCGATTCTAAAAGAGTTTTACGGTTTAGTGATATTTTTTGCTCATCTTCATTGATTTTAGCAATTTTTACTTCAACTTCATCACCGGATTTTAATACATCTTTAGCTTTTGTGTTTTTGTCCCAAGATATATCTTGATTATGTAAAAGACCTTCAACACCGTCAATACGAACAAACGCACCAAAATCAGTAAGTGAAGTAACAGTACCTGTCACAACATCACCTTCATTGTATTTTTTCATAAATTCATCAAATGGCTTTGGTAAAAGTCTTTTTAATGAAACACGAAGTTTGTGTGTTTTAGAATTAATTTCTATAACTTCAACATCAATTTCTTGACCTACTTCTAAATAATCATTTGGATTTTTAACATTTTTATTCCAAGTAATTTCTGAAATATGTAAGAAACCTTCTATATCATTTCCAAGGTCAACAAATACACCGTATGCTTCAATGTTTGAAACAGTAACAGTAATTGTATCACCTTCATCTAGTTCACTTTCAACTTCTGCCCAAGGGTCAGGCTGAACAGCTTTAATAGATAATGAAAGATGACGCTTGTCTTTGTCATAAGAAATAGCTTTAACAGTAACTACATCACCCTCTTTATAAAGTTTTGACGGATTAACCGGACCTTTATAAGAAATTTCATTGTAATGTACTAAACCGTCAACACCGCCGACATCAACAAACATTCCGTAGCTGGTAATTTTTTTGATTACGCCTTCAACAATAACATCTTCTGCCATCAGCTGGTCAATAATCTCTTTTTTCTTCTTACGCTCTTCATTAAAAAGTTTACGACGTGAAAGAATGATTGAGTTTTCAGCAGGGTCAATTTTAACAACCTGTGCTTTAATTTTACGGCCTACAACATCATCAGTATCTTTAAACGCTGCTAATGAACGTGGCATAAAAAATGAAACAGCATCTGCTTCAACTACATATCCACCACGGTTTTTCTTAGTGATTATACCCTCAACAACTAAATCTTCATAGTCATCTTTGTGTGCATCTATAAATTCAATTGTTTTTTCCTGCTCTAAAACTTTTTTGTATGATATTTTAGGACGCTCATTATAGTATCCCATTACCATTACTTTGATTTTATCGCCGGTATTAAACTTCAGTTCACCGTTTTCATCACGGATTTCATCAAGAGAAATAATTCCCTCCAGCTTATCACCTACGCCAACTAATGCTCTGTTCTCATCAGCCTGTATCTCTACTACCTCACCTTCTACGATGCGGCTAGTTTCCTGTTGCTTTTCACTTGCAGCAAACATCTCTGCAAAATTTTCTTCTTCTTCAAATGATTCGTTATCGAACGCCATTGCCTATCCTCTGTTACATAAAAATTGTCGTGATTATAACTAAATTATGATTAATTTATACTTTTTTCAATTGAATTGATGACATTTTGTATTATCCAGTCCGGAGTAGAGGCACCCGCAGTAACACCACAGTGCTTTTTATCTCTAAACCACTCACTCTCTAACTCATTTTCATCTTCTATATGATGACTATTTGGACAGTTTTCTTTTGCGATACTAAATAACTGCTTTGTATTTGACGAGTTTTTACCGCCTATGACTATTATAATGTCTGCTTTTTTTGAGAGTTTGCGTACAGCATCCTGGTTTTCAAAGGTTGCATTACAGATAGTATTAAACACCCTTACCTCTTTATGGCGGGGAATCAAATAATTAGCTATTTGCATATACTCTTCTACTTTTCTCGTCGTTTGTGCAATAAGTGCTATGCGTTCATGCAGTTTTACATTTTCAAGTTCTTCTACAGATGTGACAACTCTCGCACCATACGTTGCATAAGATTTTACACCTTTAATTTCAGGGTGTGCTTCATCACCGAAGATAACGACATCGTAGCCTTCTTCACTCATTTCTTGTGCAATCTCTTGAGGTTTTGTTACAAACGGACAGGTTGCATCTACAACTTCAACGCCGCTTTGTTCTAAATCTTCAAGTTCTTCTTTTACAATTCCATGTGTTCTGACAATAGCTTTGTCCCCCGGTTGAAACGCTTTAAAATCCTCAATAAGGCTGACTTTAAAATCATTATCAAGTCTTGCTATCTCTTTAGAGTTATGAATCAGAGGGCCGTAAGTAGCCGCATTTGTATTCTCTTCTGCAATTTTAATCGCACGTTTTACACCAAAACAAAATCCGTAATTTTCAGCTAATTCTATCTTCATGAAAATTCCACCTGTGTAATCTTTTGTAAAAGTTCAAAGAAATTCGGAAAAGATGTATTAATACATTCCAAATCTGTCACTTCCATTCCGCATTTTAGTCCGGCGATAATAAAACTCATAGCAATTCTATGATCACCGTCACTGTCAACCTGAGCTTTTTGCAACTTAGAGCCGATAATTTTATAACCGTCTTCATATTCATCAACTTCTATATTGCAGGCTCTAAGTCCCTCTACAACAGTAGAAATTCTGTCAGACTCTTTAACCCGTAACTCCTCTGCATTTTTAACAAGACTCTCACCGTTGGCACATGCCATTGCAATGGAGAGTGCCGGCAGTTCATCGATGAGCCATGAGATATTCTCTTCTATAACAATTCCATGTAGAGGCGCATATTTTACATGTATATTGCCGACCGGCTCATATTTGTCATCACGCAGTTCATAAGAGATGTCTGCACCCATACGTTCTAAGGCTTTAAAAGCTTCAATACGTGTAGGATTAAGTGTCACACCTTCTAAGGTTACATGTGAATCAGGCATTATAGCTGCCGCAACAGCAAAGAAAAAAGCAGACGAAGGGTCAGCGGGAACTCTGATTTTTAAAGGAGAGAGTAAATTTTTTAACGGCGTAACAGTCGTTTTCAACCCCTCTACTTTTATATCTGCTCCCATACCTTTGAGCATTCTCTCCGTATGATCGCGTGAGAGTTCCGGTTCTATATATGTACAAACACCGTCTGCTCGCAAAGCTGCTAAAATCATCGCACTTTTAACCTGTGCAGAGGCAATTTTACTCTCATAATCAAAAGCTTTGAGTGAAGCACCGCGAATACTAAGCGGTGCTAAATCACCATTTTTCCTTCCGTCAAGCTTCGCACCGATACTTATAAGCGGTGCTGTTACACGCTTCATTGGGCGGCGGCGGAGGTATTTATCTCCGGTTAGAACAAAATGACCTTCAGCAGAACTCAGCAGTCCGCAAAAAAGGCGCATACCCGTTCCCGAATTTCCGCAGTCGAGTATTTCAAACGGCTCTTGTATACCACTTGAAGATATTTTAATTATTTTACCGTCGTCTTCAACTTTTGCGCCAAGATTTTTTACTATTTCCAAAGAGTTGATCGTATCTTCAGCCCGTAAAAAATTTTCTATCTCATTTACTCCATTACTCAGCATTGCAAACATAACGCTGCGGTGTGAAATCGATTTATCAGGTGCAATTTCTGAGATATTCAAAGAAAAATTCTGTGCAGGTAAGACAACTACTTTACTCATCGCAGACCAATTCCCAATTCACTATTTAATGCATTTAATATAGAATTCATTGCAGATGTAATGTCTTCTTCTTCCAATGTTTTTTCATCAGACTGCAGCACAAAACGCAAAGAAAGACTCATATTTTCACCCAATGATTCATCGCTGTATCTATCAACCGGATAAAAACGCACGACCTCTTTGAGAGCATGTGCATTTATAACATCTTTAACTTTCTCATAACTCATATCTTTTGGCATTATTATGCTTAAATCTCTAAAAGATGCTTGATATTTAGATTTTTGTTGCGCAGTTTTCAGTCCATAAGGTATTTTTGCAAAATCAAGTTCACACATAAAAGTTGTATCTAAATCATAAGCTTTTTCAACCTCAGGATGGACTCTGAAAAGTTCGCCTACGGCTTCACCCTTTAAGAACACCTGCGCTGACTGATATGTATGTGAAAGTTTATGCTTTGTTTCATACTCGCTTAGTTCAACATCACCTATAATATCAGCTATTTTTTGTGTAAAGAAAGCAAAATCTACTTTTTGCGGTTTTCCGCTGTTTGCAAGACTTTCGTTCTCTTTATCACCGCTAAAAATAAATGATATTTTATATGATTCTTCTCTTAAAGGTGTAAAAACAGAACCTATTTCAAAAAGTTTTACTGATGCATATCCGTTTTTTACATTTGCGGATGCTGCTTTTAATAAGCCTGTCAAAAGTGTCGGTCTGAGCGTATCTAAAGTCTGTACAATAGGATTTAAAAGTTCCAGCTCTTTTTTTGTCGTTTCAAAACCATAAGACTCTAAAACTTTTTTCTCATCAAAAACAAAATGAACAGATTCAAAAAAGCCGCTTTGCGCACATCTATGTCTAAAAAGGGAACGCTTTTTATACTCAAAATAATTATCTTCAAGCCTATTTGCTTCTTGGAGAGCAAAAGGTTTTGACGGAATATTGTCAATGCCTACCATACGTACAATTTCTTCTACAATATCCTGCTTATTGACTATATCATGGCGAAACTGCGGCACAGACACAACAAATTTATCAACAGATGATTTTGAAACATCAAAACCAAGATTTTTAAGAATTTTTGTAATAACAACTTTATCTATATCGGCACCGATAATTGCATCAATTTCCTGTTTTGTCACAATAACTATTTTTTCTTTAAAAGAATTAGAAAGCTCTATACTTCCGCTAAATGTTGATGATACAGAATTTGCTTCTATTAAGTCAATACAGTAAGAAAGTCCGCCGGTCAGTTCCGGTTCACTTCCTCTTGATGTTTTATAAAACATCGGACCAGATTCTATTTTACTTTGGGACATTTTTTTGGAGATAATATCCGGCGGAATATAACTTGCTTCTAAAAGAACAACACCCTCATTTTTCGTCACTTTAGACTCATCTTTTTGAATAATTCCGACTATAGAAGCAATTTTTCCGTCTTGTGTTTTAATACAAGCATAATTATTCTTATCTTCACCAAGAATAACTTTTGCCATAGGTTCATCATCATTAGTAAAAAATTCATGCTTATACGCTCGTAGTATTACACCTGTAGAGTGTGTTACATACAGTGTTATTGCTTCTACATCGCATTTTCTTGTATCTTCAATCTGACCAAGGCGCAGTTTGACAATAAATGGCAGTGTCAACTCTTTTAAATCAATAGCTTTATAGCGTAAATTTACATCTAAATCTTTTTCATGCGACAAATATAAAATACGTCCGATACCTCTTTTTTCATCATTATCTGTTTTTTCATACTCTTTGATAGGTCTGTCAAATGCAGCACTTAAATCTCGTGCAACACCACGAATACTCAAACAGTCTCCACGGTTTGCAGTGAGTTCTATTTCAATTAAATCATCATTAAAAAGAGGATTCTCGTTTACTTCTTGACCGAGCACAAATTTCCCAATGCTCTCATCGAGTTCCATGATTCCTTTGCCCAAATCAGGCAGACCAATTTCAGACGCTGAACATATCATACCCTCTGAATCAACACCGCGCAGTTTTACCGGTTTTATAGCAAGACCTGATGGCATTATGGCACCTACAGTTGCCACAACTACATAAAGACCTGCTCTTACATTTGATGCACCGCATACAATTTGGCGTACACATGAACCGATATCTACTTTACAAATATTTAATTTATCTGCATCGGGATGTTTTTCACACTCTAAAACTTTTCCGAAAACTATTTTTGCAGGCACTTGATACTCGTGAATTCTGTCAACCTCAAGACCAATAGAGTTAAAAGTCTTAGCTAATTCCTGTGTTGAAATCCCTTCAAGATCAATCCACTCATTTAACCAACTCTTAGTAACTATCATTGAAACTGCTCCAGTAACTTAATATCTCCCTCGAAAAGTGAGCGAAGGTCACCTATTTGATGAATCAGCATCGCAAAACGCTCAACACCTAAACCAAAAGCATACCCGCTGACATTTTTGTAATTGACCGCTTCAAAAACATTTGAATCGACAATACCGCAGCCAAGTACTTCAAGCCAGCCTGTATGAGAACATACACGGCACCCTTCACCTTTACAAAAAACACAAGAGATATCTACCTCTGCAGAAGGTTCCGTAAACGGGAAAAATGACGGGCGAAAACGTACATCCACATCACTGAACATATACTTTAGAAAATCTTCTAAAATAAATTTGAGATTGGCAAAAGAGACCTTGCCTTCTTCATCAACAAGCAAACCCTCAATCTGATGAAACATCGGAGTATGCGTTAAATCATAATCACGGCGGAAGACTGCTCCCGGTGCTATCATACGGATAGGTGGTTTTGATTCGAGCATAGTTCTGATTTGCACAGGCGACGTGTGTGTACGTAAAAGCATCTCATCTTTAAAATAAAAAGTGTCCTGCATATCACGTGCCGGATGGTACTTAGGCAGATTAAGTGCTTCAAAGTTATGAAAATCATCTTCTACAATCTGACCGGTCTTTACAGCAAAATTCATAGATGAAAAATATTCTACAATTCTATCCATTGTCTCCATAACAGGATGCAGGGCACCTGCTGAAGATTTTGTACTAAACATAGAAACATCTATAGCCTCTTCTTTCATAGCACGCTGTAATTCTTGCGTCTGAAGTGCAATCTTTTTTGCACTAAATTCATTCATAAGCGCACTTTTATGCTTATTTAAATCTTTTGCTATTTGAGCTTTCTGCTCATTAGGAGCATCTTTCATCTTAGCAAATTCGGCAGCAAGAACACCTTTTTTACCAAATACTGCAATGCGAATTTCTTCTAAACTTTCAACATCTTTTGCATCGTTTATTTTATCATACCACTCTTTCAATAGAGTCTCCATAATTATTAATTTAGCACCGATTATACTCAAAAATTTGTTATAAATAGCTTCATTTGAATATTTATATGCTACAATAGTCAAAAATTAAGGAATAAAGTATGTGTCTGTTTTGTAAAATTGTAAATAAAGAAATACCCGCAAATGTCGTTTTGGAAAATGAGAATTTTTTAGCTTTTCACGACATCAATCCAAAGGCCCCTGTACATATTTTAGCTATTCCGAAGTTACATGTAGACAGCTTTAATGAAGTCACGGGTGAAACGATGGCAGGAATGACAGAGTTTATTCAAGGATTAGTAAAAGAAATTAAAATTGATGCAAGCGGATACAGAGTTATTTGTAATGTAGGAGAAGACGGAGGACAAGAGGTAAAACATTTACATTGTCATATTTTAGGAGGAGCAAAACTCAAATGGGAACATTTTAGTGATGCAGACCCAAAGGACTTTTTATAGCTAGAGATTTTTCTCTAGCTAGGACAGGACTCTATTTCACCCATATCTATTTTACTTCCACCACCGCTAATCATTTTTTCATTTTCACGAATTAAGTTGCCGTTATGTGTGATAGAGTAAGAGATTTCCGTAGTATCTCTTATGGTATTGATAGTTGAGCAATATGTCTCAAGCGATGCCATAACCCATCTAGCAGCTGTTACATCATCAGCATCAGAATTAAAACTGTATGTTAAATGTAATTTAGTGATTTTTCTAGGATGATCTTCGGCACGCTCGGCATCACCGTCTACAACCAAATTTGTAACAGTTTTTCCTTGATTTTTCGGTATTAAAATCAAGTCAGTTGCACTGCAGGCAATAACGCCTGATAAAAAATACTCAACAGGTGAGATAACAGGACAGTCTATAATAAAACTACTTTTTGCGGTTTTAGCCTCAAACTTCATGCCTTCTTGATGGGATACACTTACTTTCATTGCTTATTTCTCCTCTAAATATTTTTTAAAATAATCTAACTGCTCTTTTGTTCTTTGTGTTGCCGTACCGCCTTGGGATTGTCGTGCATTCATTGAATTTTCCAATACAAGACAATCAAGTACATCTTCAGAAATTCTCTCATCAATTTCTTTCAAATATTTCAATTCAATTTCACTTAAATCAATGCCTAACTCTTCACTTTTTGCAACCGCTTTTCCTGTAATGAAATGTGCTTCACGAAATGGAATATTGCATTTTTCAACCAGATAATCAGCCAGGTCCGTTGCGGAGAGGTGTCCGACTTTACAAGCCAAATTCATATTTTGTGGTTTAACCTGCATCGTTTTTATAGCTTCTTTTAAAATCTCCAAAGAAATTTCAGCAGTCTCAACTGAATCAAATACACCCTCTTTGTCTTCTTGAGTATCTTTGTTATATGCAAGCGGCAGACCTTTCATAACGGTTAAAAGACCAATAAGTGCACCGTAAACACGCCCAGTTTTTCCACGAAGCAATTCAGGAACATCAGGGTTTTTCTTTTGCGGCATAATCGAGCTTCCTGTTGAATACTCATCACTCAGCTCTACAAATCCAAATTCATATGATGACCAAAGTACCAGTTCTTCACTTAAACGGGAAATATGCATCATCATTGTTGAAATATTAAATAAAATTTCAAGTGCAAAATCTCTGTCACTTACCGTATCTAAACAATTTACACTTACACTGTCAAATCCAAGAAACCCTGCACTATATTCTCTATCAATATTATGCGGTGTTCCTGCAAGAGCCGCACAGCCAAGCGGTGATATATTATTTCTTTTGTACGAGCTTTCAAATCTCTCAATGTCACGCTTAAACATTGAGAGGTATGCTCCAAGATGAAAACCAAAGTTAATTGGTTGTGCATGCTGCAAGTGTGTCATACCCGGCAAAAGCGTATCTGTATGCTTATCTGCGACAATAACAATCTCTTGCATTAAAAGTTTAAGAAGTTCTGCAATTTCAAGATTTTTTCGCAGTACATAACGACGAAAATCAACAGCTACCTGATCATTTCTGCTTCTTGCCGTATGGAGTTTTTTACCGGTGTCGCCTATAATTTGCGTTAAACGTTTTTCAATGCCCATGTGCAAATCTTCATCAGAAATTTTCCATTCAAACTCACCGGATTCTATCTCTTTTTTCACCTGAGCAAGACCATCTTGAATCTGCTTAAACTCATCTTGCGTTAATATGCCCTGTTTTGCAAGCATTTGCGCATGTGCCAATGAACCTTCAATATCTTCACGATATAACTTTCTGTCATACATAATTGAGGCATTAAATTGATCTAATAGATTTGAAGCAGATGCTGAAAAACGGCCTGACCACATTTTTTCCATAATTTTTCCTTAGTTTATAAATAGTATTAAAAAGTTTGATATTTTATCTAAAAAGAAGCATTTTACAAAGAGAGAAAAATAAAATAAAGCAAATATGCTTTATTTTACAGAGTGCTTAGTTGCAGGCAGGAACGTTTCCACTGTCTTTTGCATATTCAACTAAAAACTGTTTGAGATGTTTTGATTTTTTAGCATATTTTTTACTTTTAAAATATTTCCATGATTTTTTTGCTTTTTGACTTTTAAGATGGATTGCCGCTAAAGGCTTCCCCTTCTTTCTCATAAGTTTTTTCCATTTTTTCATTTTATATTTTGCAATAAAACTTTGTCCCGACTTATGGCATTTTAAACATTTTTTTATAAAGATTCGCTGCCCTTTATAAATAGCAGCATCTGATGAGGAGAGTGTAAATATGGCTAAAGAGAGTACAATCAATAAAAGTTTATTCATATATTAATCCTGAAATTTAATTTGTTAGACTGATATTACATTAGAAGTTATTATAGATTCCTTACACTGCTTGATTTTGACACAAAAAGAATATAAAAAGTTATAATTGAAACTTATTATAAAATTTTTCGTCTAATCCCCAAAGTCCTTTTTCTTTCAGACTCTTAACAATGCTTTGCGTGCACTCGACATCATCAGGCCATTCCCTTGTAAAGTTATCCAAAGAGTTTTTATTTGTACCGTCTAAACCTACCATTAAGCCTGATTTATATACATCACGAAGTGCATCCATATTATTTGTTACACGCCAAATCAACATATAAGAGTTATATATATCGTTTTTCTGGGCATCGACAAAAACAACGATTCTCATATGTGTACTCAGCACTAATAAATCATCAAAATATTCTTTTACATTTCTAGTTTTATTCACACTGATGACAGTTATAGGATTATTTGTTCGTCGCATAAACTGATGCAAATCAACAACATCAGGAATTAATTCTTTTACTCTGCTGAGGAGTTGTGCATCGCCTAAAAGCTGAGGACCTTCAACACTGTTTGCTGCTGTTGCGTCTATACCGAGCTTCCCGCCTACAAGTGTTTCGGGAGATGAGTGATCAAGCGCATCTAAAATACCCTCTGTGATAAACATAGATTTTGGTGTAAATCTATTTAACACATATGTAGCAAAAGCTTCATAATTTTCCAGTTTCGGAGCTTTTTCATCAACAAAAACAGCATGTTTTACAAAACTCATTTGTCCTGCACCCCAAAATGCATGCATAAACTGTTTGGCATGTCCCTTATACAAAGGCTGCATTTTTGCCAAAATTAAATTATGAAAGCCTGCATTTTCTGGCATATGATAATCTAGCAGATCCGGCGCAGTTGTCTTTAAAAGCGGAAAAAATATTTTTCCGGTCGCCCAGCCCATATATTTGTCTTCCAACGGCGGTTTACCGACAACCGTTGCCAAAAATGTTCGTTTTCTTTGCATTGTTATAGCAGAGACTTCCATTACAGGATATGGTTCTTCTAAGGTATAGTAGCCGGTATGGTCACCAAAAGGACCTTCGACTTTTAAGTCATCAGGATCAACCCAGCCTTCTATGACATAATCAACATCTTTTGGAATATATAAAGGTGTTGTTAAAGATTTTACAAGCTGTGCAGGTTTTTTTGTAATGAGTCCGTACATTAAAAGTTCATTGACACCATAAGGCAGCGGAGCCGTTGCACACCAGGTATAGAGCGGATTACCGCCGATGGCAATACTTACAGGCATTTTCTTTCCTGCTTTTTGATACTGGTCAAAAAAGTGTGAAGAGTCCTTATGTATCTGCCAGTGCATACCCAAATGATTTTTATCATAGACCTGCAGTCTGTACATACCAAGATTTACCATCGCACCGTCAAGACTCTGTGTATACACCTGCCCCATAGTGATAAAAGGTCCGCCGTCTTGTTCCCACGTTGTTAAAACAGGCATCTTGTAGAGGTCAATTTCATCTTCAAGATATTTTATCTGCTGGCATTCACCCTCGCCTTTAAGACGTTTTGGAAAAATATTTTTGAGTGAAAAAAGTTCACTTGCCATAGATATTTTCTCTTTCAAACCTGCAGGCGGCTTCATATGAAGCAGTTTGGTTATTTCATCAGCGACTGACTCAATTGTTCGTCCAAAGAGAAGTTCACAGCGCTTATAAGAGCCGAATACATTCATCAGCACCGGTTCTTCAAACTTTTTACCGCTTTTTTTATCAACAACATTGGTAAAAAGCAATGCTTTGCCGCCATCTTCTTTTTTTACTTCAGCATATGCCAAATGTGGAATTTCAAGATAAATATCGAGTTCAGTGTCAATTACTGTGAGTTCATCATTTTTTTTTAAAAGTTTTATAGTTTTATGCATTTTTATAATCTTTGTGGCATTTCATCTTTAAATGCAATTTTTTCTGCATTTTTTAAGAGTTTTAAAGCCCCGTTATTTATCATTTTCTGAGCAAGTTCTTTGCCTAAATTTTCACTCTCATTTTTTGATTTTACAACTTTTTTCTGCATAATATTTGTTCCGTCAGGAAAACCTATCATCGTTCTAAAAACAACATTATCACCGTCAATAACAGCATTACAAGCAACCGGCGCAGAACATCCCGCTCCGATTTTAGATATAAAATCTCTCTCAATCTGTGTACATGTAAAGGTATCTTCATCATTAAGACTTTTTGCAATTTCTCTCACCTTTTCATTGTCGCTTATAATTTCTATCCCAAGAGCAGCCTGTCCCATAGGCGGTATCATCATATCAAGTGAGAGTTTTTGCGTATAAGGAATGTCTTTAAGCAGGTCAAGTCTGTTCAGTCCTATCCATGCCAAAATAATAGCATCGTACTGACCCTCTTTGAGCTTTCTTAATCGTGTATTTACATTTCCTCGTAAATCTTTTACTTTTAAATCAGGACGTTTTTGCAAAAGCTGCATTCTGCGTCTGAGACTTGTTGTTCCCACTACTGCACCTTTTGGCAAATCATCAAGTGTTGCATAGGTGTGCGATAAAAAAACATCGCTTTGGTCTTGTCTTTGCGTTACAGCAACAAGTTCCAAACCATCTGGTATATATGTCGGAACATCCTTTAAACTGTGTACCGCAAGTTCGGCATTCCCTGCAAGCATCTCATCTTCAAGTTCTTTTGTAAAATGTCCTTTTCCGCCTATTAAAGCCAAAGGTTTATCTAAAACTTTATCACCGTTACTCACTATTTTATTAAGTACAACTTCTATTTCAGGGTAATTTACTTCAACCCTTTCTTTGATATGATATGCCTGCCAGAGTGCCAAGTCTGAAACACGTGTTGCTATTGTTAATTTTTTCATTACTTCACTTTCAAGTATTTTTTCTTGGTGTTGTCTACTGATCCATCTAAGTAAACTGTCGGAGTTCCTCCGACCATAAGGTCATTAGCCACCAATTTGTCATGGTTTAACTGCTTTATTACTGCAGGAGTGTTGATATCTTTAAGTGTAATGTGTGTCCCTTCAGCTTTATTAAACGCATCAAGTATTTTTTGTGCGTTTTTTTCTCTTGGGTTAATTTTCACATTATAAAGTTTTAATATTACATCCTTTGTACCTTTGTGTTCAGCAGCAACCGCAGCTTTAACCAAAGTTACAGAAGCAGGATGAATACGTGCCAGTGGAAAATGATAATAATAAATTGCAAATTTTTGAGGCTCTTTTTTCATATTTTTAATGGCACCAGGCACAAAACCTTTACAAAAAGGACATAGCGGGTCTGAAAATATCACTACTTTATGTCTTGCATCTGTACTGCCGTAAATGAGATGGTTTTTGGCATAATGTTCAGGCTTAACTTTCGGTTTGACACGTTCAACCAGACTCTCGCCTGTATTGATATCTGTCAAATCTTTTGTAATCATCTCACCGTTTGAGAACCAAATCATTTTTTGCTTTATAAGCTGTTTGGGTTTGTTTTTCAACACAGCTTGAACATCTATAATATAGGCATTCCATTTAGGCAGCTGCTTCAAAGCTCTAACTTCTTCTACCTGTACATCAGCTGATTTTAATTTAGGATTTTCACTAAATTTATCTTCTAAAAAATCTTCGATTTTTTCACTTGCTGTGCTGGCATAAACAAAACTACTTAAGAGTAGTGTCATGCTCAATAATTTCAACATCAATGACATCTGAATCCTTTTTAATATTATTTTGTTCTTCAAAAGAACTGTTACATTTTCCTGATTTTACATTATAACGGTTAACAATCATACTCGTAAAAACACTAAACTGCATTAAAACACCCAATATATCCGTTAAAAATCCGGGAATAATAAGTAAAATAGCCCCGATAAGAGTAAAAAGGTTCAATTTTTGAAACTGTTCCAAATCAATGCAGTTATATGAAACAGCCGTCATATTTTCAATCAAATTTTTCCTGAAATTCACCAATATTGACAACCCTATAAATGCAGTAAAAAGTATTTCAAAAAATGTAGCAAGTCCACCTATGGCAGAGGAGATTTGTACCGATATAAGGACTTCTAAAAAAAGATATACCAAAAAATAAATCATCTAAACTAATTCCATAATTTTATTAAAAATTTCTTCACTTTTTATATCTGTTTTTTCTTTTGTTACTCGCTCGAAAATCTGCATATGACCGTTTACAAGTTCTTTTCCAATGACAATCGTATATGGAAACCCGATAAGCTCCGCATCTTTCATTTTAAAACCGAAACGCTCTTTTCTGTCATCAAGCATCACTTCCACATCTGCATCCTGGAGTTGTTTATAAAGTTTTTCTCCTGCTTGAACCTGTGCTTCATCTTTGATGTTGCTTATCATAATATTTACCATATACGGCGCAGTTGCTTTTGTCCAAATACAGCCGTTGTCGTCATGGTGCTGTTCAATCACAGCCGCAACCATTCTTGAAACACCCATGCCATATGTTCCCATAATAAAAGGCTGTGCTTTGCCGTTTTCATCTAAAAATTCAGCTTTTAATGCCTCAGAATAAGTCGTTCCAAGCTTAAAAATATGCCCGACTTCAATGCCTTTTGTAAATGAAAGCGTACCTTCCTCACAATGAGGACAAATATCACCCTCATTTACCTCTGCTATATCTTCAAAATAGGCTACATCACTCAGGACTGATAAATCAACGCCTATATAATGATAACCTGCCTCATTCGCCCCGCAAATCATATCTTTGGCATCTTTTAAATCACTGTCTATCACATGCTTTGCCTTGTCTTGATCAAGCGGTCCTATAAAACCTGGCACAAGTCCGATTTCTTTAAGCTCTTCTTCTGTAACATCTACTATGTCAAGCGCTTCTGTCGCATTCACAGCTTTTACTTCTTGAAGATTATCGCACCCGCGTACAAAGAAAAGAACGATTTCACTTTCATCTTCATAAATAACTCTTTTTGCAATACATTTAATAGTGTAGTAAGGGTCTATTTTAAAGAATTCTGCAAGTTCATCTATGGTTTTTACATCAGGTGTTTTAAATTTATTGAATGTTACTTCAGGAGCCTCAGGAATATGTGAACGTTTGCTTCTTGAAGCCGCTTCTATATTTGCACCGTATTCGCACTTTGAGCAGACGGCAATTGTATCTTCACCACTGTCTGCCAATACCATCAGTTCTTTAGAACCGCTGCCGCCGATAGCACCGCTGTCAGCCTCTACAATTCTAAAATCAAGACCCAAGCGCGTCAATATTTTTTTATACGCTTCTTCAACCGTGTCAAATTCTCTGTCTAAATCTTCTGTCGTCGCATGAAAAGAGTAGCCGTCTTTCATAATAAATTCACGACCACGCATCAATCCAAAACGAGGACGGGCTTCATCACGAAATTTTGTCTTAATCTGATAAAGATTCAATGGCAGGTTTTTATATGAAGTCACACGGTTTCGGACTACATCAACCATCATCTCTTCATGCGTAGGACCAAGTACAAATAAGTTGTTTTTTCTGTCGTGAAAACGAAGCAGCTCTTTGCCGAACTTTTCTATTCTTCCGCTTTCCTGCCATAATTCAGCCGGTGTTACAAAAGAGAGTTCGACTTCCTGCGCGCCGATTTTTGTCATCTCTTCATTGATGATGTTTTCTATTTTTTTAATAACTCTTTTTGCAAGAGGCAGATAATTATATAAACCGGCGGCAACCTGTGTTATAAATCCTGCGCGTGATAAAAATATATGACTTGGAAGTGTAGCATCGGAAGGTGCTTCTTTTGTTGTCGGTATGAAAGCTTTACTTCTTCTCAAATTTTAATCCTTTTTCAAATGGTGTTTGTATTGGTCGGGAATGTTGTCATGTTCATCATTGAGAATATACTGCATAGCTCCCGTTACTGTGTCACTTTTGGCTTCATGCGAAGCCTTACGCATTTTTTTCGTCATATCATGCAAAAATCTTTTTATTGCCTGATGTGCCATTTTTTGCGCTTCTTGTTCATACTCTTTTGGAATAAAGCCTTTTTTTATGGCCCTTTGCGTCTCTTCTTTAACGGAGATATCTGCTTTTTTATAGATCTCTTTTATAATCGGTTCCACATTAAGTGCATCCAGCCATTCAAAAAATTCTACGACACCTCGTCCGACTATTCCATGCGCCTGTCGTACATACTGTTCACGTTCTGATTTGTTTGCATCGACTATAGTTTTTATATCATCCACAACAAAAAGATAAATATCTTCTCTGCCGTCTAAATCAATATCTCTTGGAATAGCCAAATCAAACCAAAATCTCTCAAACTCCACATCTTCTATTAAATCATTTGTAATAATCGGATATGCTGCACTCGTAGCGGTAAATATAATATCAAACTCATTGACCGCTTGATCTAAATTTCCAAACTCATACACTTCGGCACGACACTCTTTTGCCAAGGTCTCAGCCTTTTGTTTTGTTCTGTTTGTAATGTATGTTTTTACACCGTCAGAGATGAGATGTTTTGCACATATCTCACTCATTTCACCCACACCGATAACAAGTGCTTTTTTCTCTTCTAAATTTTGTATCTTTTCTTTAATCTGTTTAATCGCCACAGAGGCCACAGAAACCGGTTTTGAAGAGATATCTGTAAGATTTCTTACTTTTGCAGCACATTTAAATGCATGAGAGAGTGCTCTGGACATTTTTTTTGCCGAGTAACCTCTGTCATATGAAAATTTAAAAGCATCTTTTAGCTGTCCTGCAATTTGTGTCTCACCGACTACCATAGAGTCTATAGAGCTCGCAACCGCAAAAAGATGATGAATAGCACTACTGTCATCCACTATTTCAGCCGTTTCATATAAGAATTCTTCACTCAAGCCGGCTTTAAATGTCAAAAGCTTAATAATATGCTTTGTCGCTTCTTCAATATCGCTGCAGCAGACATACAATTCCATTCTGTTACATGTAGCGAGCATCATGGCTTCACTTACATTAGGCGAGCGCAAAAGTCTTTGCAGACATGCCTCTTTTTCTTCATCTGTATAAGTGAATTTTTCTCTGATTGTAATATCACTGTTTTTATGTGAAAGGCTAACGGTTAAATAATGCATTAATAACTTCTTTTTATCATAGTATCTAAAATATTGACTAAATCTTCATCTTCACTCATAGCCTGTTTTGCTTCATCCGAGAGCTGCTTTGCAAGTTTGAAAGATTTTTCTATTGTTTTATGCTCTTGCATTTTTTCCTGCATCCAAAGCAGTTCCTCCGGTGCAGGCTTCTTGGCATGAAGTGCAACAAGCTTTTCTCTCTCTATATCATCCAATTTTTCATAAAGATAAATATACGGCAGCGTACATTTCCCCTCAACATAATCATTCATTGCAGGTTTACCAAGTGTAGCTTCATCTGCCGTAATATCAAGAATATCATCAATAATTTGAAAAGAGAGTCCAAGGTTTCTGCCGTAAAGTGCATGCTTATCAGCATCTTTACCCGCCAAAAGCGCACTGGCTTTTGCAGCAGCTTCTATAAGTGTTGCCGTTTTAAGATAAAGCATATCAAGATAACGCTCTTCATCAGCATTAAAATTTTGTGCCATTTCTACATCCATCATCTCGCCTTTTGAAAGTGCTGTAACTGATGATGCGATTGTTTGTGCTACTTTTTTGTCAAAGGCAACCAGTTCCGTGAATGCTTTGGAGTATAAAATATCACCGAGCATTACAGCTGTTTTACTGCCGTCTGTTGCGTTGACAGAGGCTTCACCGCGTCTCGTCATTGCATCATCAATGACATCATCATGCAAAAGTGAAGCCGCATGAATAAGCTCAACAATAGCAGCCAGCAAAGGTGCATCTTTATGCTCTGGGGCAATTTTAAGAATAAGTTTTGCCCGAAGTCTTTTACCGCCTTGCAGTGTTGCAAATAGACGAGTTACCTCATCATAATCACACTCGTCAATCAGTCTTTTTATTTGTGCTTCTACTCTTTGCATTTATCTCGTCTTTTGTTTATTTTTCAATATTTCTAAACTTATTTGGTCTTTATCATCAGATAAATAAAGCTCAAACCTTGCAATATTTTTTTTTGCATCAAACTCTTTAAATTTAACCAGTATATAAGGTACATTATAAAAATCTGCGCCGCGGGTTTTTAATTCAACCCGAAAACTTTGATTTTTATGATTTAAGTACAGTATATTTTGCGCCACCGTTTTATCATATGAGCGTAAAATTACAAGTCCGTCATTGATGTACAAAGTCCATCTAAATTTAAAGAGTCTTGTTTTGTTGTCGTATTTTACAAGAATTTTCTTTTGCTCATCCTTTTTGAGTGAAATTTCTTTCACATCTTGTAAATCATTTGCAAAAAGAGCAGCGTTAAAAAGTAATAATACTGTCAAAAAAACCTGTAAAATACTTTGCAACAATTATTCGCTTTGAGAAAGGATACTGCCCATAATTTCAACAAAAATACTTTTTGTTTTTGTATTGACATCATCAAGATGACTATTTTTGTATCTTGCAATTGCATCATCGACATCTTCACCCAACTGCTCTTCAAGCATCAGCTCCATTGTAGCGGCTTTTTCTATAAAGTTTTCTAACTCCTGTCTCACAATATCGTTGTTTGCATTAAAAACCACATCCATAAATTTTGATCTTGGAGAACCTCCAAAGATATCTTCTTCATCTTCAAACAGTGCGCTGTAACTCATATTTTTCTTTCCTTTATTTTAAAATTTACGCGATTATAACAAAGCTTACTTAACTATTTGTGTGCCTACACCCTCTGATGTAAAAAGTTCAAGTAACATTGAGTGTTCAAGTCTGCCGTCAATGATATGCGCCTTTTGCACCCCGCCGTCAATCGCCTCTAAACAGGCATCAACCTTAGGCACCATGCCGCCATGAATCGTTCCATTGTCTTTAAGTAGTTTTACCTCATCTTTTGTAAGGGTTGAGAGCAGTTGTTTTTCATTGTTAAGCACGCCTTCTGTGTCTGTCAAAAAGATTATTTTATTAGCCCCTATTGCTTTTGCAACGTATGATGCACATAAATCTGCATTAATGTTATAGCCCGGATGTCCCATCTCCTCACCGGCTGCAATCGGTGCGATAACCGGCACAAAATTCTCTTTGATTAAGTTAGAGATAACTTCTGCTTTTACATTGGTTATATTTCCCGTCAATCCCCATTTAGAAAAATCTTTGGCACGGGCACTGATAAAATGAGCATCTTTCCCGCTGATACCTATTGCTTTGGCTCCGTGAGAATTCAGCAGTGAAACTATCTCTTTATTTATCTCACCGCTAAGTATCATCTCAACGATTCGCATGGTCTCTTTTGTAGTGACACGCTGCCCGTCTATAAACTGTGTATCAATTTTAAGCGCATCCAGCATATCGGTAATCTTTTTCCCGCCGCCATGTACGATTACAGGTTTGATACCCACAAGATACATAAGTAAAATATCTTCGGCAAACTTCTCTTTAAGCTGTGGAGAGGTTTGTGCGGAACCGCCATATTTTATAACGACTATCTCTTTTCTAAACTCCCGTATAAACGGCAGCGCGTCAAGAAGTGTTTTTACTGTTTCGATTTTTGCCTGCAATATAATTTCCTTAGTGCAATAATAATGCTGCAATTTTATCCAAGATTAGATTATTTAAAGATTATTTGCTAAGTTTTTTTCTGTAGTCTGGGCTAAATTGCTTTGAAGCCTAGAAAACAAGGTTAAAACCTTGCTTCCGCAAAGTAAAATACAAACTAATTAAGATACAATTTCATATGGATATTTATAACTTTTTATACGAACACTTTTCTTATGCAGAAAATATACTAAGAAACTATGAAACCAAAATAAAGAGTATAGAAAATGGTTTCAAAAATATGGCAGCTGGATTATTATATTTGAACGTTTTATATATGGTACGCACATTCCGGCACTTTTAGTTCTTGGCAGTTCAGGATACAGCTTTATAAAATTTCTTATTTTAGATACTCTCGGAGTAGTACTTTGGGCGGTAACTTTTACCACACTCGGATTTTATTTTGGACAAAATGCCATTGATGTTTTGGTATTTATACAGCATCATCTTTCTGTTGTCATTTTTTTGTTTTTCTTCTTTTTCATCATCTATCAATATAAAAAACAATAAATGTTACTTTTGTGGTATTACGTTTACAGCATTAATGTTACAATCTGTCTGAAAAAGAATATAAAGGATTTCTTATGGAAGACAAAGAGGTCATAATAAAAGGTTTAGATATACCCTTTTTAGATTTAGTTGTATTTTTAGTAAAATTGGCATTGGCATCTATTCCTGCTATTTTCATACTTTCTGTAGTCATTTGGGCTATCAGCGCACTGTTTGGAGCTGTCATGTTCCCACCAGTTTTATAATTACTAGGAGAAAGATATGTGGAACTATCCTATAAATGAAAATCTGTTTGACAAATTTAGTAAATATTCAAAAATTACGGGTGTAATTTTTATTATTTTAGGTGTAATTGGTATTATTTACCCTGTCTTTATGACACTTGCAACGGTAACTTTTGTTGCATGGCTGATGATATTTGGCGGTTTTATGGCCGGGTATTTTACCTATTTGAGTGACAAAAGAGATTATTTGGGCTGGCTAAAGAGTTTTATACTTATAGGCATCGGACTGCTTATGATATTTTATCCTATGACGGGTATCGGTACGGTAGGTCTGCTTTTGGCAATTTACTTTTTTATGGATTCATTTGCAAGTTTTTCTATTGCTATGACCATGCGCCCGGCAAAAGGTTGGGGCTGGTGGCTGATTAATGCAATATTTTCAATGCTTATCGGTATTTTATTCATCGTCGGCTGGCCGTTTACATCGACATATCTTATAGGACTGCTAGTCGGTTTCAGTCTGTTCTTTGACGGGTTTGCTCTTATTGTAACAGGCTCTATTTTTAAAAAGATGACAAAATAGATGAAGAATAAAGCATTTGGACTCTGGAGTGCTGTCTTCTTAGGCATCGGCTCTATGGTTGGAGCCGGTATTTTTGTTCTGCTCGGTGAAGCGGGTGCGATTGCAGGTAATTTAGTGTGGATATCTTTTATACTCGGCGGCATAATAGCACTGCTCAGCGGATATTCTCTTGCCAAACTGGCTTCGGCATACCCAAGTCGCGGAGGGATTGTAGAATATCTTGTGCAATGTTATGGAGAAGGAGTTTTTTCCGGATCTGTAGCTGTTCTTTTTTATCTCTCTGCCATTGTAGCTATTGCTATGGTTACAAAAACATTCGGTACCTATGCTTCTATGATGATGACCTCTCCCAGTACGGATTATGCAAATATCTTTGCCATAGGAATTCTACTTACTTTTGTAGCAATTAATCTCGCAGGAAGTACACTCATAGCAAAAAGTGAAAATACAATTGTTATAATAAAACTCTCAATCATTATATTATTTACCGTTGTAGTCTCGTTTTATATCCATCCATCTTATTTATCTATTAAAGATGCACCGCCTGTTTTAAATATATTTTCGTCTATTGCTTTGACATTTTTTGCTTATGAAGGCTTTCGTGTCATAACCAATACGGCAGAAGATATGCCAGACCCTTCAAAACTTATGATGAAATCTATGACGGTTGCCATTCTTTTAGTTATGGCTCTTTATATAACTGTAACATTTGCCGTATTTGGAAACTTGACTCTGCCTGAGATAATCAAAGCGCAGGATTATGCCCTTGCCGAAGCCGCAAAACCTGTTTTTGGGCAGATTGGCTTTACTATCATGGCAATAGCAGCACTTATTTCTACTTCATCATCAATTAATGCAAATCTTTACGCAGTTACCAATGTAACCTATGATATGGCAAAAAACGGGGATCTTCCCGAGGTGTATGAAAGAAATGTTTACAATTCGACAGAAGGGCTCATTATTAGTGCTGTCTTTTTGATATTTCTCATACTGTTTTTTGATTTACAAGAAATTGCGGCAATCGGGTCTATTTCAATGCTGTTTATTCATGCGCTTGTGCATATTGGCCATCTGCTTAAAAGAAAACATACCGGTGCTTCAACTGTTCTACTGCTTTTAGCGATTGTAACTATGTTTATAGCCATAATTTTGGCACTGCAATATACATCCAAACATATTCCGAATGTTGGGTATTACATTGCTATAGGATTTGTATTGGCATTTCTCATAGAAATCGGTTTAAGAATTCTTACAAAAAGAATAATTAAAAAACAAACTTTTTAACTACATCCTCTTTCACTTTTACTTCCAAATCCAGAAGTGAAAGCGGCAGTCCGAAGGTTTCCATCTTTACGTAATCTTTAAATGTTACCAACAAAGATGTTGCCTTATCTTTTTGCAAAATTGCTTCAAGTTCTTCTTTTGTAAAATTGTGATGGTCTTCAAAATAGTGTTTTGCTATCACGGGAGGCAGGTACTCATCGAGTCTTTGGGGTCTGGCTATAGCGGTAACAAGACTCATTTTTTGTGTAGGGTTTTGTACATGTACCTCACGTGTAAAGTCTATGCCTTCTTGGACAATAAGAGCTTCTTTACTCTGCCATAATCTTTCACGATACGGACCCGAGGGCAGACAAAAGTTGTTTTGTGTCTCTACATGTATAAGAATATCTTTCTTTTTAATATTATGCTTGGAGTAGGCATCATCTAAAAAAATAACTTCACAGCCCAGCTCCTTTGCCTTATGTATCGCCGTTTTTCTATTTTCACTGACTATAACCACTGCATGTGAAAGTTTTTTAGCATATATCATCGCTTCATCACCGCTTTTGTCTACATCGCAAAGTATGCCGTTTTCATCTTTGACAACAATCATTCCGCTTGATTTACGGCCGTACCCGCGAAGAATCACTGCCGGTTTCGCATATTTTTGCGCCAAAGCCGTCACTAGCGGTGTTTTTCCACTGCCGCCGACAGTCAAATTTCCGACACTGATAATATTTATGTCGAAATCTTCAGCTCTTTTCAATCGAAAACGCAGGTACATAATAAAACAATAAAGCCAACTAAGTGGGAGCAGTAAGTATGAAAGAAGTTTTTGCAAAAGGTTTGGGTTGTAAAAATATTTTTCAACCCAAAAAACAAGTGCTTTTTTCAAAGAATTAAACTCTTGTTTTTGCTATTTTTTTGATTTTGCTTATAACGCTTTTCACGTCTTCATCACTCATACTTGCATAAATAGGCAGTGAAAGCACCTGTTGAAATGAGCGCAATGCTACAGGAAAATCATTCACACGAAGCGAATATTTACTTTTATAGTATGTTAAAAGGTGCAGTGGAATATAATGCAGACCTGTACCGATGCCCTCTTCTTTAAGTGCTACGGCGAAAGAGTCACGGTTTTTGTCTATTTTTACAATATACAAAGAAAAAGGATTCTCTTTATTGCTCATATCAGGCGTAGTAACATGTTCAATACCATTAAGTGCCCCAGTATACATTTTTGCAATCTCTTTTTGTCTTGCTATATTGGCATCCTGCTCTTTTACCTGTGCACGAATATATGCAGCATTTAAATGACTCAGTGAGTAGTCATTTCCTATATCTATAACATCATAAATATATTCTAATGCATCTTCATCACGTACCATCGCATGATTTGCCAGCAGTCTTGCTCTTTGCATTATATCTTCATCATTGCTTACAAGCATTCCACCATTACAAATGTTTTTCTTCAGGTGTGGAGAAAAATTAAAACAAACTATATCCGCACCTGTTGCACCTATTTTTTGTCCCTTGTATGTAGCACCTAGCGCATCACTTGCATCTTCAACGATTTTCACGCCATAAATAGAAGCCATTGAATAAACTCTGTCCAAATCAACAGTAACACCGCCAAGATGAGTAATAATGACAGCTTTAAGTTTTTTTGATTTGTTGTCTTCTAAATAATTTTCTAATTTATCAAGATTAATATTATATGAATCTTCTGCTATATCTATAAACACAGGTTCTGCATCAAAATGACGAACAACCTCAGGCACGCTTGGGTGCGAATTTACACTGCAAATAACTTTATCTCCGCGTTTTAAATCAAGAGCAAGCATGGCAAGATGAAGCGCTGATGTGCCATGAGAAGTAGCAAGTGCATATTCAGAGCCGACATACTCACAAAATTCTTCTTCAAGTTTTTCAACCTGATGTATATCTTCTCCATCAAGTGCATCACTCACATTTGAATGTGCATCTCTTGAACTTTCGTATTTATTAAATGGTATATTTAATTCTTCATTTTTCATTTCTTACTCCTTAATCTTATAGTGTAATATCACGAGGATAATTAAAGTCATGATTCAATGTTCTTGATGTCAACTTTGCAATTACTGGCATTTTTCTTTTAAATTGATTTCTAAAAATTCTTTTTATTATCATGTCCAACATCTTCTCATCGACACCTTTTGCTATAACTTCTTCACGTGAAAGTCTCTCATCCACATAAAGTTTCATAGCTTCATCAAGCTGAGAATACGTGTAACCTAAATCGGCTTCATCACTTTGACCGCTCCATAAATCAGCCGAAGGCGGTTTTTCAATAATACTTTTACTTACTTCCAAATAGCGTGCTAATTCAAAAACTTCGCTTTTATATAAATCGCCTATGGGATTTATTGCTGATGCCAAATCTCCATACAGTGTTCCATATCCAAGCATTAACTCACTTTTATTGCTTGTTCCTAAGACCAAAGCATTTTCTCTTGCTGAAATATCAAACAGCGTTGCCATTCGCATACGGGCAGAAAAATTTCCTTTTCGCAAATTATCCAAATCAGGGTTCATCTCTTCATACGCTCGAAGCATCGACTCAACTGAACAAGTAATTGCTTTGAGTCCAAAGTCTCTGCAGAGTTCATCTGCATCATCTAGGGAACTTTGCGATGAATATTGTGAAGGCATCTTAACACACAACAAATCATCTCCAAAAGCTTTGTGAGCTAAAACAGCAACCACAGCAGAGTCAAGTCCGCCACTTAAACCGAGCACAACTTTTGTAATCCCTGTTTTTTTGACTTCATTATCCAAAAAAAGCGTCAGGTAATCGGTAATCTGTGAATATTTGCTCATTGTGTCTCTTTAACCTTTAGAAATTATTAACAAAACAGATTATATCTAATTTTCCCTGCAAAGCTCTTTTTTAGCCATAAAATTCAACTCTTTACAAGAAAACCCAGCCTCTTTTCTTGCCTGCAGGTTTAAATTTTTAGGGCGCAAAAATCCTTGCGGATAATATTTATCTATTATATCAAAATATATATCATTTGTCACACCCTCGCATTGACATGCATAAGAGAACCAAGCATCACCTTTTTTTACATGTGAAACTTCTTCTTGCAGTATTACATGTAAGGTATTTGTGATTTTCTCAAGCATTTTATTTTTTGGCATTCTTTGTATTTTTTGCAGTATCATCGGTGTAGCATCCAAGCCGTTTGCTTCAAGATAGCGCGGTACCACTGCCATTCGCTCAATCAAGGTCTGTGTTCTTTGGCTTGCTTCAAATAGGGCATTGTGCACTTCCGCATCCCCGTACTCGGCACCAAGTTCATTTAAAAGTTTTTCAAGCAGTAAAAAGTGGCGTATTTCATCATCTGCAACTTCGAGCCAGTCATCATAATAGCTTTTTGGTAAATCGGCAAACCTATATGCCCCGTCAAGTGCTAAATCTATGGCACTGTACTCTATATGGGCAATGGCATGCAGCAGATTTATCTGTCCCTCTTTTGTGGTTAAGTTGCTTCTTTTTGGCACATCATGAGGCGGTACTATGTTACATGTAACACTGTATGAGGGCTCTAAAAACTCTTTTGCTTTATAGTTTTTTTCAAATTTTACATTACCGGCTTTATATTGTGTATAAAAATCATTAAATTTACTGATTTTTTCTTTGGGCGATTTTATTTGTAAAATTAACTCTAATTCTTTATAAAAATTCATACCGATATAATGGTATAATTATGCTAAAAAAGAGATTATGATGCAGATAAAAAAGCAGCCTATGGGACCGTACCAGACCAATTGCTACATTGCCACCATTGATGGCAAAGATTTCATTATAGACCCCGGTGTCGGTGCAACAAAGTGGGTTTTGGACAATGTCACTAACCCTGTGGCAATTTTAAATACACACGGGCACTTTGACCACGTCTGGAGCAATGCCGAACTGCAAGAAAAACTGGGCATTAAACTCTACACGCCAAAAGATGATGTTTTTCTGCTTCAAAGTAGTGAATGGATGCCTGATCTGCCGCCTTCTATACCTGATGTGGCAGTTGAGGGCGATGAAGAGATTGATTTTGACGGTGTCAAGGTTAAATTTACCCATTTTCCGGGACACAGTAGAGGATGTTCTACAATTGAGATAGGCAATGCAATGTTCAGCGGTGATTTTATTTTTAACCGCAGTATCGGAAGAACAGATTTTCCATACTCCAGCCCGCAAGATATGAAAAAATCTTTACAAAAATTTAAACAAATTCCTTATAATAAAACTGTCTATCCGGGTCATGGTGAAAACACAACAATACAACAAGAACAGCAGTATGCAGATTACTGGATAAATCAACTATAAAGGCAAAACAGATGCAAGACCACTTCAAAGATAAAGCACAAAACTGGGACAGCGGTGACATACGCGTCAATGGAGCAAAAATAATTGCAGATGCCATAGAAAAAGAAATACAGCTGAGTAAAGATATGGAAATTTTAGATTTTGGTGTCGGTACAGGATTGCTAGGCTTCAGTGTTGCACCAAAAGTCAAACAGGTTTACGGTATTGATACCTCTGCAAAAATGCTGGAAAAACTTGAAGAAAAAAATACGCCCGAGTTACAAATAAAAGCTTATCATCAAGATATTATAAAAGAGCCTCTTCAACAGCAATTTGACGGGCTTATCAGCTCTATGACACTGCATCATGTAGAAGATTTAGATGCTTTTTTCAAAACTATTTATAACAATATTAAAACAAACGGATTTATAGCCATCGCTGATTTAGAGAGTGAAGACGGAAGCTTTCATTCAGACAACACGGGCGTTCACCATTTTGGGTTTGATGCACAAACTCTATGTGAAATCGTACAAAAGCATGGATTTGATGATATAAAAATACAAAATATAAACACTATCAACAAACCTCGTAAAGATTTTGGAGTATTTTTACTCACTGCTAAAAAATGCTAAGACTTCTGTCTTTGCGAATTTTGGGTTCCGCTCATTTTCTCTTCATCTTCTAGTAGTTTTAACTTAAGAATATGCTTTTCGGTTATAACAGTTTTAAATTCTCCTTCAAAAACTTTTATGTCAAGGACAAAGGCCTGTACATGTACATTTCTTTTTCGTCCTTCTTTGTGCCGGAGGCGGGCTACTACATCGACAACATCATGCAGCTTGACAGGGGAGAGAAACTGGCAGTCACTTGCAACCAACACCACATTGCGCTCATTAACCGCAAGCATAGCCGCATAATCGGCAGCACCGAAAATAAAGCCGCCATGAATCAGTCCGACATCATCGGCAAGCATATCAGGAATAGTTGTGAGGCTGAGTTCAACATAGCCCTCTTCCATCTTTACAATTTCACCGCAAAGATTTTGGTTTATTCTTTCATGCGTTTTAATCATCACCTGATTTTCAGGATTTTGATACTCATCAAGTTCTAAGTCATCTTCAGCTTGTTCATTTTCCATTATTTTTTATCCTTTATCAATCTTACATACACTCTTTGGGGTGCCGGGTAACCTTCCACTGTTTTACTGCTGTCCTCAGGGTCTAAAAAATCTTCTAATGACTGTCCCTCTATCCACTCCGTTTTACGTTGTTCTCCGGCATCAGTTACAGAAGTATGTAACACTTCAAAGTCATTAAATCCTGCTCGCAGACACCAATTTTTCAATGCTTTTATCGTCGGTACAAAATAAATATTGGGTATTTTAGAATACGAAAATTTCGGACATAATGCCGTTTCTTCCTCCCCGTCTATATAAAAGGTATCTAAAATAACTTCGCCTTTTTTATCCAGCCCTTTATATAATGACTTCAGCATTGCAACAGGATCGCTTCTATGATACAAAACACCTAAACAAAAGATGGTATCAAACTTCTCTTCATAAAACTCAAGATGTTCAACACCTAAGAGCTCATACACAATATCACTTTTGACAAAATGATTTATAAAATCAAACTGCGTTTTATACAGCGGTGACGGGTCAAAACCTACCAACGATTTCGGCTCATCTTCCTGCATACGAAACATATAGTAGCCGTTATTACACCCTATATCGGCAACTCTTTTATCTTTTAAATCAAAATAGGGTCTAAGCAGATTATATTTTACATAACTTTTCCACTCACTGTCTATAAATGTCTTCCCAATTTCAAAAGGCCCTTTACGCCATGGCATAAGCATTCTTGCTGTTTCATAAATCTTTTTTTCATCGAAATCGCCAGATATTTTTACAACATCGCCAAGAGTAACATTACATGTAACATCTTCAAGACTTTGTATTGCTTCTCTGAGCGGTGCTATATTTTTCCATGTCATCCACTTTTGTCGTTCTTTTCTTAATTCTTCTAAGTTCATTTTATGCTTTTTATATATAAATTTGAATATAATTGTATCTAAAAAAGGTTTTTTATGCGATTAGAGAAAAAAGCAACTGTTGCCTCAAGCAGTGTAGCAGCTCTCCTTGTTTTACTGAAGTTAACAGTGGGTATTTTAAGCGGCTCTATCGCTGTTTTGGCATCAGCTATTGACTCTTTGCTTGACTTAACTGTTTCTATGTTTAATTACTTTGCTCTTCATAACGCAGAAAAACACCCTGATGAGCAGTTTCATTTCGGTCGTAGTAAACTAGAACCGCTTGCAGCTGTAATTGAGGGAACGATTATCTCGTTTTCGGCACTCTTTATTCTCTATGAAGCTATATCAAAAATTATGCATCCTGCGCCTATGGAATATATGGGTGCAAGTATTTATGTTATGGTTGCTTCTTTTATAATTACCGGTTTTTTAGTTGTATTTCTTAATTATGTCGCAAAAAAGACAAAAAATATGGTCATTCGTGCCGATGCTCTTCACTATAAAACAGATATTTTTTCAAACGGTGCAGTTCTTTTCGCACTTGTTGCTATTGAGTATACGGGAGAACAATTAATTGACCCGATTTTAGGTATTGCTATTGCATTTTATATGATTTATTCTGCTGTTCCTATCATAAAAGAGGGTGTGTTAATGCTTCTTGATGTTGCACTTGCAAAAGAAGATGTACAAAAAATAGAAGCTATTTTGAAAAGTGAACCGGAAATTACCGCTTATCATTATCTGCAAACACGAGAATCCGGTTCACACATCTTTATCTCCTATCATTTAGTCTTTAATATCAGTATCTCTTTATATGATGCTCACCTAATCGCCGATAAAATAGAAGCAAAAATCAAAGCTCTTTTTGATGATAAAAAAGTCCATATTTTAACACATATGGACCCTTATGATGATTCGGAAATAAATGAAGAAGAGGAAGAGTGGTAAAATAACTTATAACTGAAGGTCATGAATAATATCTCTTTGATGATTTGCAATATAGTGTGACAACATATCTTGATTCTCATTGTTTAAATGACATAATAAAACCAGTTTATATCCACCTAGTATTTTTTCAATTCTTGTTACTGTACAATTTGAACTAAATTGTTTAAAAACATCTCTTAGAGGTAACTGCATCTCCAAATATACTTGCGAATTAATATCCAAGCTTCTTTTTCTGCCTATTTTTACTGCAATATATTGTATATTCATATTTAATACCTCAACATCATCTTCTCTCTCTCCAGCTGCAAGATATGCTTTGATATTTTTATCTGCTTCAATTCTATATAGTTTTCTTCTTAATGGGGAATGTTTATCAAATCTAAATCTATCAATCCAAACAGTTTGATTATCTATATCTATGCTTTGTATAGAAGCCTTAACAGTATCAAACAATGTTAATTTAAAATAAATTATCATATCATTTTGAACTGCTTTTATCTGCTTCAATGATAATTTTACATTAATACGCTCATCTGATACCGATAAAATTTTTGCATTTGAAACCAAAGGTAATTCCTTATAAAAAACAGTTATTTCTATAGAATTTAACTTCGATAATTTATCCGTAAACTGACTTTGTAACGGCAATTTATTATATTCAATAATATCTTGAAAGTCATGAAGAACAAAACTATCTTCTATTGTATTTGCCTGATCGATTAATGCATAAGCTCTCACCATAAGTTTGCTGATACTTTCCGTTGCATCAACTTCTGTTATTGCTAAAGTCTTTTTTTCAGCTCTTTGTTCCATTTTATTAAATAACTTAACACACCAATCATAAGCTGTTTGTTCATTTTCATACTGTATTAATATACCGAATCTGCTCCCTTCTAATCTTGCAAGATATATATGACTGTCAACTAAATATCTTAAATCCTCTGCAACTTCACAGATAACCATATCTCCTCTGTTTCTGCCCTTGTTTTCATTTATTTCTCGTAACTCTGGAATATCAGCAATGGCCAAAAAGAGTTTTATGTCATTTCTTTGAGCTCTTTGAATTATTTTTCCAAGCAATTTTTCAAAAGTTGCATAATTTCTAAAACCTGTTAATTCATCATGGGTAAGCATATCTTTTAATATTTTTTCATCCAGTATATATTTTGAAATATTATTCAGAGTGATTATATACTGGGTCGTTTGATGCATCTGCATCGTTGTTATATTCCCACTGAATACAAACCCTTTTTTTAGTTTTTGATTATATATTTTTGTCTTAAAAGTTTTATTGCTTTGATGTACTTTTTCTATCCACTGTTGTATATTCTTTTGATACTCATCTTCATAAACATCCACGCCTTCTAAAAAATAAAATACGTTTGTGTGCTTTTGATATAATTCCTTCAAATTGTCAACATTGAGCATCTCTAAAAATGTTTTATTTGCAAGTATGATGCGCCCATCTTCTACAATAATTATTTTTGTATTTATTGCATTTATAATCTGCGAAGTTTGCTGCCACCTTTTATTTTTCATCTTTGCATGTTCTAAATTTTCTTGCATTTTATCATAGAGGTCTGTAAAACTTTCAAGAACTCCGGATAGGTTGGCATCAAACACCATTGCCATTTCATCCATTAGCAATGCTGGATTTGCTATATCTTTTCTTAGCAAAAATGCTACTAGGCTTTTGCGTAATCCCATACAGATATCAAAAACTTCTCTAGGTGTAATACCTTTTTGCATCAAAAAATGCACCAATTTACTCATAAAAGGACATGCACCCAAAGGTTTTTCACCCTCTACGACAGCTAAAAAATATTCAATAATTGGAATACCATAAGAGTCTCTAAACTTTTTTGCAGATATTTTTCTTCTCTCAAAAATTGCTTCTACAGTATCGACTTTAATCCCGCGAGTTGCTATTAGAACAATATTCTTTTCTATTTCTTTTGAGAATTTCAGCAGATTTGAAACATCTTGATTTGTAATTAGCATCATGTCATCCTGAGTTAAATTCTACAAATTATAACATTTTATTTAGTAGTTTTTGAAGTTAATCTTTTAGCTCTAAAATTGTTATTTGCTATCGCTTCTAGAAAAACTGTCGCATACGAGCCTTTTGGAAGCATAAAGCTGATATTCAAGATATCAAAATTATTTTTATAGTCAAGTTTTATATCAGTTGGGAAGATGACAGCTTCACGACGCAATCCTTTGTCATATAAAAAAGCATCATCATATTTTGCCTCTATCTCACCCGCTTTAGCACGCGCTCGATAAACATCACGTCCACATAAAAGTCCTGTTGGTACGACCTTATGAGCTTCAAAATCTTTTTGCACAATATTTTTAGGTGTAAAGAGTTTACCATCTTGCGTGAGATAAATATCCCCCTCTAAAAGTAAAAATTTTCCTTCATTTTTATTGCGTGAGAGTACAACACGTTCATGCAGCCACTCGTTAAAGTAATAAGATTGATAGATAGAGATAAGAAATTTTTTCAGTTTTGCATCATTTATGTGTAACTCACCGGCTATCATCTCACGTGCCTGCTCTATAGAGTCCTCATCACGTCCAAAACGCTGATAACCAAAATAATTCGGTAGTCCGTTTTTCGCAATCTTGGCAGCTCTTTTTTCAATCTGCCCTGCTTCTATGGGGCTTACTCCAAAAAGGTTAATACTAAAATGGTTCCCCGCCAAATCACCCATTCTGATGGAGTGTGTGTGCCTTGTGCTATTTAGTATTTTAATCTGTGGATGCTTGAACCTTTTAAGCTGTTTTTCATATTTGGCTTCAACCGAAATATACTGCGTCGTAGTAGCATGTTTGTCTTTAAGTCCTGCATAGCCGATTTTTTCAGCCGAAATGTTTAAAAATTCGGCGAAAGCCGCTATCATATCCCAGGTTGTGAGTTCCACCTTCTTTACATGTAAAATGGCAAAATTACCGTTTCCTTTAAATGCAAGAGGAATTTCATCCACTATAAAGTCTTCTTTGTTTTGTTCAAATTGAAAGTGTATGGTGTTTTTGTTTTCTAAATATTCTCTGTTCAAGTTTTTCCTTAGAGTTGTAAGAACTTCAGTTCTTTGCCAGCTTTTGCTATATCTTTTTTAATTGCCTCTTTGAGCTCTTGTATCGAGTCAAACTTTTCATTGTTTCTTATAAAATCGACAAAGCTTATTTCAGCCTTGTCTTTACATGTAAGCTCTCCGTCAAGTATATGCGACTCCACTGCAAAAGTGCCGTCCGTACTTACACGATGTCCTATAAAACTTACAGAAGGATGATAATGTTCTTCATCATCTATTCGTGTGAGTGTTGCATAAACACCCTCTTTTGGCAATAAAAAGTCCTTTACATCTAGATTGATTGTGGCAAAGAGTTCTTTTGAGCCAAGCCCCTGCCCGTCAATTCTTTTGCCTACGACCATATAATTATGTCCGAGAAATTCATTGGCGCCTTTTATATCACCAATTTGAAGTTTGGCACGTATTTTATGCGAATGTACCGAGTCATTATTATGTTTTACTTCTTCTACCACCACAACTTCTCCTTTAAATATGTTTTTTAAATCATCATAAGAGTATTTTCTGTCTTTACCGAAATGAAAATCATACCCAACAACGATTTTTTTTAATTTTGGAAACTTAACTTTTAAGAGGTTGACAAAGCCTTTTGCGTCCAAATGACGTATATCATCAAGCTTCAAGTAAACAATACGATGAGTTGTATAACGCTCTCTAAACCTGTCAGGTGTAAGATTTGCATAGCCTGTTTCAATAACTACAATAGTACCCTTGTCATCAAGCTTGTCAAAAAGTGCCTGATGACCAATATGCATACCATCAAATCCGCCTATGGAAATTGTCGTCGTTTTGTTCATTCACACCTCTTAATTATAAATCATTCTTTGTTGAATTATAGTATATATTAACTTATTTAACTTCTATAATTTTTTCTCAATTAAAAGAAATCACTTTTTAAAATAGTAGCAGTACTCCAAGTTACCTTCTTTTCCTGTGAGTTTTGAAGGAGACTTTTGCAATAACTGCCAGTTTTTCAGTCTGCAGGCATCTTCAAACTTTGTCATGGCATTAGCTATGGCTTTTTTGTCTGTAACAACACCGTTTTTATCTCGTTTTGCCTCACGCCCTACTTCAAACTGCGGTTTAAAAAGTAGAATAATGTCTTCACTGCCAAGTCTGTCGACATCGTCTAAAATATAAAGCAGTGAAATGAAAGCCACATCACTTACTATCAAATCAAATTGCTTGTCAGGTTCAAATTTGCGAATATCACAGTTTTCATATACATGTACCCGTTCATCTTTACGTAAAGAGTGATGTAACTGCTCTCTTCCGACATCCACGCAGCTTACCTTCCCTGCACCTCGCTCAAGTAAAACCTGAGTAAATCCGCCGGTAGAAGAACCGATATCCAATGCTGTTTTACCCTTTACATGTAAACCTGTTTCATTTAAAAATTCATCAAGTTTAAAGGCCGCACGCGAGACATAAGACCTATGTTCCAAAACACGCACCTCATCACTCTGCTGCACTTGAAAAGCAGGCTTCTTAACAAGCATATTATTAACATAAACAAGCCCTTCTTTAACAATAGTCTGAGCTTTATTCCTGCTCTCTACAAAATCGTTTTCTACCAAATAGTTATCTAATCTCACTGTAATAACTCTTTAAGTTCATCTTCTGTAAGTGTTTTCACACCTAAACTAATGGCTTTGTCATACTTGCTTCCGGCATCTTCACCGTAAATGACATAGTCTGTTTTTTTACTCACACTGCCGCTTACTTTTGCGCCTAAGTCTTCGAGTTTTTCTTTTATAACCGGTCGCGGTTCGCTCATTGTTCCTGTGAGTACAATTCTTTTGCCTTTAAAAGGATTATCTTGTGCTTCTTCTCGTTTTTTTGGCTCTACGGGACGGAGTATCTCTTGAAGTTTGACTACTGTCTCTTCGTTGACCCGCATAAATTCTAAATAAGACTCCGCCATCTCATCGCCTATACCTTCTATAGTAAGAAGCTGTTCTTTATTCTGATGAATATACTCCAGACCAAAAGCCTCAGCTATCCTTTTTGATGCCACTTCTCCGATATGCTCAATCCCCAGTGCATTGATAAAACGCCAAAGTTCACACCCTTTTGCATTCTCTATGGAACGAAGTAGATTTTGTGCTTTTTTCTCTTTAAAGCCTTCAAGTTCAAGCAGTTTTTCTTGAGTTAGTGAAAATAAATCAAGTACACTTCTTACAAGTCCTGCATTAAAAAGCTGTTCAACTATTTTATTGCCCAGTCCATCAATATTTAGACACTGTTTTGAAGCAAAATAGATAATGGAATTTACAACACGCGCTTCACATTTAAGGTTTTGACATTTTATAAGCACCTCTTCTTGCAGCAGTTCACTCCCGCAAACAGGGCAATGCGTAGGACGCTCAATTTTCACTTCACTGCCGTCTCTCTCCTGCGTAAGCACTTTTACGATTTTAGGAATGACATCCCCGCTTCGCAAAATTATCACTTGATCACCTATGCGGATATCCATACGCTCTATCTCATCGAAGTTATGCAGCGTTGCCCTCTCCACCACGGCACCTTCTATCTCTGTCGGTTCAACCACGGCAACAGGTGTCACTACCCCTGTACGCCCCACCTGTAATATGATATTTTTGAGGCGAGTAATCTTTTCAACTGCAGGAAACTTGTAAGCCACTGCCCAGCGCGGAACCTTTACAGTATAGCCCATATCTATTTGCGCGGCTATTTCATTCACTTTTACCACCATACCGTCAAGCATCATAGAGTAACTCTCACGTTCTTCTTTCATCCTCTCATAAATGGCTTCTATTTCATCATACCCTTTTGTAATGGCACGAAGCGGCGGTTTACGAAATCCAAGTTCATAAATATAAGACATTTTATCATTCAAGAGTTTATGAGGCAGCGTATTGACACCTACACCGTAAGGAAGAAAAACAAGATTGCGGGCAGCGGTAATACTCGGGTCAAGCTGACGAAGACTCCCCGCAGCCGCATTACGCGGATTTGCAAAAGGCGGTTCTCCTTTTTTTAATCGTTCTTTGTTTATTTTGTCAAATTCATCTTTAAAAATCACAACCTCACCGCGAATCTCTATAAGCTCTTTATGCTCAATGCTTAAAGGAACAGTGTGTATGGTTTTGACATTTTGTGTAATACGCTCACCGACTGTTCCATCTCCTCGAGTAATTCCTTTCTGCAATTCACCATTTTCATATACAAGATTGAGCGAAGCACCATCATACTTTGGTTCACAATAAAATGTGACATGAGAATCAAGCCTATATACTTTCTCCAGCCATTTTTTCAGCCCATCAGCATCAAAAATGTCTTCTAAAGACCACATACGCGAAAGATGCGGCTCTTTTGCAAAACCCTCACTGACAACATCACCCACTCTTTGTGTCGGAGAATTTTTTAATATATCTTCAGGATGTGCCTCTTCATACTGCTCAACTTCTTTATAAAGCTTATCATAAACCTCATCCGTCATTATAGGATCATCCAAAACATAATAGTGATATGCCCAAAGATTCAATTTTTCTACTGCTTGTTTATACTCTTGTTTATTCATACTGTGATTTTATCTTAAACTTGCTAAAAAAACTTAGACTTTGGTATAGAGCCACTCTTTTTTCGAATATAAATAAGAGTAAATAATCCCTTTTATCAAGGTTTCTATATTCATAATGGCAAATATAACTGCAAGACCAAAGCCCATTTTATAAGCTATATAAGAGGGAATAACACGAAAAAGCCATAAAGAAGTTACATTGACTTTAAGTGTTGTTTTTGTAGCCCCTGCGCCTCGAAGTGCCGCAGAGTAAACAAACATAATTGCAAGTGGAATCTGAGCAAGCCCGACTAAAATCAAATACTGTGACGCAACGGCAATCGTAAGCGTATCTTTGGTAAAAAAGCTGACGAGAAACTCAGGAAAAAGTATCATAACAAGACCAACACTCCCCATAAAAATATAAGCAATTCGTCCCGAAATAATGCCCATATTGTATGCCTGTTCAAAGTTTTTCGATCCTATATTCTGCCCGACCAAAGCCATAGCGGCAATGGCAAAACCAAAACCGGGCATAAAAGCAATACCCTCAACCCGAAGCCCGACCTGATACCCTGCAAGTTCTGCCGTTCCGTATGCTGTTATAATGGAGACAAAAACCAGAAAGCTCATACTTGATATACCACGGTCAAGTGCTGCACTCCAGCCGACTTTCAGCACTCTTTTCACATCTTTTATCCGTATTATCGGTACAAAATCAAGACTAGAATTCATCTTTTTTATCAATATATAGTAAGCAATGACATTAAATATATAAGAGATAACCGTTGCAATAGCCGCACCCTCAATGCCCATCGCTTCAAAGCCGAAATGACCGAATATCAATACATAGTTCATAAAAGCATTCATGCCTGCTGAGGAAAGCTTTATATAAAAAGAGCTCTTTGTATCTCCCGCAGCACTCAGGGCATTATAAAGCAGGTTATCCAAAAATATCACGACAATGCCGAGGGAAAGGATTTTAAAATAAATACTTCCCTGCTCTACAACAGCCGGTGTTGCACCCATCCAGCTGTAAAAATGTTCACTCCCGAAATAACCGCCGATGGTTACAAAAAAAGCTAGAATGACGGCAAGAATTACAAGAGAAAAGAGCAGTGCAGAGGCTCTGTTTTTTCTCCCCTGCCCTATAAAACGCGAAATGAGCGCATTTCCACCAATGACATAAAGTGTCATCAAAACATTGACTATCATCATAAACTGCATACTCATACCTACAGCTGCAAGTGCTGCAACACTTACCGTTCCGACCATCAGCATATCTATAAGGACTTGAAGAATATCTACAAGATGTTTCAGTGCCGCAGGAAAAGCCAGTGAGAGTACTTTTTTAGTATCTTGTGAAATTATTTTTGAAAAAATTGTGCTACCTCTTGCATCGTCTCTATAAGTGCCTCTTTTGTATCAAATTCTAAGACTTTTTTATCTCTGACATTTTCTCCCGGCAATGTATAATCAAACACAAGTACATAATGCATCAATTTAACTTTATCGCCATACAGATCAAACCATTCCAGACTCATTTCGGCAATTTCACCCTGCATGTCTATCACAACTGCACCGTAAAGCCGGGTTAACTTCTCCAGACTAATATCACCTTCTTTTGATTTATATATCATTCAGTTTCCTCTTTGTTCAAACTTTTCTCCATTGCACCATTTTTCATCTTTATGAATGCTAAAAATCCAAATATCGTGCCTGTAATAATAAACCCCGCACCAAGCATATCCTCTTTTTGCACTGCCATCACTATCCAACAGATATCCGCAAATATATAGACAATAACTGCCTGATATATCTTTCCTTTATATGTAAGGTATGCACCGATATTTAAAAGTATGCCGCCTATAATTGCAAAACTTATCATGAAATCTCTTTAATTTTTTGACTTTTTAGTACGTATTTATAGTAAATTGCTCCTATAAAAAAACCACTGCCCATTATAGCTGTAATTGCCTCTAAAGAAAATGAATGTGTCGCCAAAAATCCAATCATATAGGATGTAAAGGCAGCGGATGATAAAAAGAGCATATCATTATAGGCAACAATACGCCCATAATATTTTTTTTCTATATTTTTTTGCAACAGCGTATAACTGTAAGACCATAAAGTCGTCGTAAAAAATCCCACAATGACACTTGCTGCAAGTGACAAATAAAAATTGTGCATCACAAATGCCCATAGCCAGACGGCCAATCCCTGCGCTATGAATATATACATTAGTCTTTTATTGTTTATCCATTTGCCAATATATATGGGACCGATTACAAGTCCGACTGCCCGTGCGGAGTGCAAAAGACCAAGAGCCAAAGATGTAGCTATTACAGATGCATAATATCTCTCTACCATTAATGCTACAAGAGCATCAAAAGCCGTTAACCCGACAAAAGAGTGTACCAGCATCAAATGCAGTGCTTTAGGATTCTTTTTTACATAGACAAAAGTCTCTTTCATCATTGCAAAAATATTTTCTTCCACATGAAGCATCTCAATTTGTATCTGCGTTTTATAAAGCAACACAAAAGCTATAACAAACATAAAACCGTCAAGTAAAAAAGCGGTTTTAATGCCAAACCAATAAACGACAAAACCGCTTACAGCCATTCCCAATGTATATGAAAGCGACCAAATAATAGAATGCAGTTCATTCGAGCGCTGTAATTTACTGCCATGCAAAATTTTCGGCAAAAGTGACATTTCCGTCGTAAAATAAAACGAAGCTGCCGCCATTTTAAAAAAAATCAGCAGGTATAAAAGCCATAAATCTGAAATCTGTGTGACAAATATCAAAGAAATCGTAGCAATAATTTCCACAACTATAAGTGAAAGCATCAATTTTTTCGGGTTCATTCTGTCGATTATAGGACCAGAGAGCGGTGCCTGAATAACACCTGCCAAAAAATTCAGCATTGCTACAAAACCAATAACCCAAGCCGATACATGTAACTCAATAAGCAACGTATAAATAGCAACGTTGGAAAACCATGCGCCAAAATAGGAAATCAGCTGTATGGCAGAGAGTTTTCTGAGTACTTTTTCTTCTTTTAAAAGTGTTATATATTCTTTCATCAATGCAAGATTATCATAAAATTTTTAGGATAAACAAAAAAAAATCAAATATTTTCTAAAGTTATTAAACTAATGGTCGATTTTGTCACTAATAATTATACTTTTCAAGAGGAGTAAGTCATGGATGGCATTGCAAACGTTGCAAGACAGCAACAATCACAGGTAGGTTCTGCAGAAGTTCAAGGAAGAGCACAAGAACAGTCTCAACAGGTACAACAAAGTACGCAAACAAGAACAAAACAGTCTGATGTAGTCAAAGAAATACAGGAATCTGCAGTAGACAATACAAAAAGAATGGATTCGAAAGAAAGTGTAGAAGATTTGGTAAAACAACTCAATGATGCACTTGCACCGCTTAACACAAATATAAAATTCGGTGTGGATAGAAATGACATCTTTTATGTTGCGGCAATAGATGTAAAAACAGATAAAATGATTAGAAGATTTCCAGCTGAACAAGCACAAGATTTTCTTCCAAAGATGCAAGAAGTAAGTGGAATATTATTCGATTCAAAAGGATAATTTTCCTTGCTTGCAGACATTAATCTCTCTGCGGCACTTCTTTACATGTAACCCTTTCCTTTACTAATCTTTATCTAAAACCTCAAATACAAATATCATAAGAAACTTCTCACTTATTTTTCGCTATAATCGCGGTAATTATTTTATTATCAAAGGTTTTTTACATGAAAAAAAGTGTTAAAAAAGTTGTTTTAGCATACTCTGGCGGACTCGACACAAGTGTTATACTAAAATGGCTGCAGGATGAATACAAATGCGAAGTTGTTACATTTACGGCAGATTTAGGACAAGGCGAAGAGCTTGAACCCGCACGCACAAAAGCACTTGAACTTGGCATTAAACCTGAAAATATTTTTATTGATGATTTACGTGAAGAATTTGTAAAAGATTTTGTTTTCCCAATGTTTAGAGCCAATGCAATTTATGAAGGTGAATATCTTCTTGGTACTTCTATTGCCCGTCCTCTTATAGCAAAACGTCAAGCAGAGATCGCAAAAATTACCGGTGCCGACGGTGTTGCCCATGGTGCCACAGGAAAAGGAAATGACCAGGTTCGTTTTGAAATGGGCTACCTTGGACAGGATTCAACACTTACTATCATTGCACCTTGGCGTGAATGGGATTTAAACTCTCGTGAAAAACTTTTGGCTTATGCAGCCGAGCATGGGATTCAAATTGAGAAAAAAGGAAAAAAATCTCCTTATTCTATGGATGCGAACCTGCTTCACATCTCTTATGAAGGCGGAATTTTAGAAGATCCTGCAGCAGAGCCTGAAGAGTCTATGTGGCTTTGGACTGCTTCTCCTGAAAAAGCACCTGATGCTGCTGAGTATATTGAACTTACTTACAAAAACGGTGACCCGATTGCACTTAACGGCGAAGAGTTAAGCCCGGCGACAATGCTTAAAACACTAAATGAAATAGGCGGCAAACATGGTATTGGTCGTGTTGATATCGTTGAAAACCGTTTTGTCGGCATGAAAGCCCGTGGATGTTATGAAACTCCGGGCGGAACTATCATGCTAAAAGCGCACCGCGCAATGGAATCAATCACACTTGACCGTGAAGCGGCACATTTAAAAGATGAGATGATGCCTCGCTATGCAAAACTTATATATAATGGTTTTTGGTTTGCACCTGAGCGTGAAATGTTACAAGCAGCAATTGATCAAACACAAAAGTGGGTTGAAGGAACTGTAAGATTAAAACTTTATAAAGGCAATGTTACAGTTGTCGGAAGAAGCTCTGATGTATCACTTTTTAACCCGGAATACTCAACTTTTGAAGAAGATGAAGTCTATAATCAAAAAGATGCGGAAGGTTTTATTAAACTCAATGCATTACGTTTTATCATTGAAGGTAAAGCAAGAAATAAATTCAAAAACAAGTAGGAAGTAAAGATGAGTATGATTAAAATTGATATGAATTCGCCGGAGTTTCAGGCTGAACTAGAAAAAACAATCAAATTTACCGATAAAGTAAATGCGCAGTTTGGCTGGGTGTACAACCCTCAAGAAGATGTAAACGAAGGTGTGCAGATGGGTCTTGCGCGTAACAAAATGATGTACAAAAAACGTTTTTGCCCTTGTTTTATGGTTGACACTACAGGTGAAAAGCCAAAATCTGTTGATGACAGAGTCTGCCCATGTAAGCCTGCCATAGAAAAAGAGATACCACAAGACGGTGTCTGTCACTGTGGAATTTTCTGTACTCCAGAATATGCTGAGAAAAAGCGCGTTGAACTAGGAATGGAAGAGGTTTCCCATACACATTCAAGAGGGCTTACAAAAGAAGAGTGTGAACTGCTTGTAAACAAAAATGAGTTAGATGGTGATGAACTTGTTTCACTTCTTGAAGCACGTGAACTCGGGATGGTTAATTTTAAACTTGTGGATGTTCGTGAGTACATGGAGTGGCAAATGGGGCACATTAAAGGTGCGGACAAATTGGTACCTACAAGTTCATTTTTCCAGACATGGGAAGAAGCAAAAATCGGCAAAGATGAAAATATCATACTTTACTGCCATGTAGGAAGCCGTTCTGCACATGTTGCGAGAATTTTAACAGATAACGGTTACACAAAAATTGGCAACCTTACAAATGGTATTGTTTCTTACTCTGGTGAAATTGAAAGATAATATAAAAATTAGGAATAATATATGAAAGTATTGTTAGTAAAAGATGTTAAAAGTTTAGGTAAAGCCGGCGACGTCAAAGAAGTAAAAGATGGTTACGGAAAAAACTTTTTAATAGGTAAAGGCTTTGCAAAACATGCAACACCTGAAATTTTAGCTGAGCATAAAGCTGAACAAGAAAGACTCAAAGCAGCCGAAGCAGCCGAAATTGCAAGTCTCAAAGAAATAGCACAAAAACTCGATAAAATTGAAGTTGTTATCACGAAAAAAGTAGGAAACAACGGTCATCTTTTTGGTGCTATTACAAAAGAAGAAGTTGCCAATGTCCTCAAAGAGCAGCATGGTATTGAAATAGACAAAAAAGCAATTACAGATAAAATGGCTGTAAAAACAGTCGGTGAACACGATTTGGATTTAAAACTTGGTCATGGTATTCATGCCAAATTACATGTAGACGTGCAGGGAGAATAAGAATATGTATTATTTCTCACCGCTAGGTGTAGCTTCAGCGAGAGGAATTTTTCAAAGAATTCACTTCTTTGTAAAAGGAGACAAATAATGTTTGATGCCACTACCATACTGGCCTACAGAGGCAAAAACAAATCCGTTATCGGCGGTGACGGTCAAGTCACCTTTGGAGACAGCGTATTAAAGGGTAATGCAACTAAAATTCGTACACTGTATCACGGTAAAATCCTTGCAGGATTTGCCGGAAGCACTGCTGATGCTTTCAACCTGTTTGATATGTTTGAAGAGTTTTTAGAAAATAAAAAAGGGGATTTGCTCAAGTCCGTTGTTGAGTTTTCTAAGGCTTGGAGAAAAGACAAGGTTTTACGCCGTCTTGAAGCCATGATGATTGTTTTAAACAAGGAACATATTTTTATACTGACAGGAAACGGTGATGTTGTCGAGCCTGAAGACGGTGAAATAGCTTCCATTGGCAGCGGCGGAAATTTTGCTATATCCGCTGCACGCGCTTTGAAAAAACATGCTTCGCTCGATGAGGAAGACCTTGTCAAAGAATCTCTACACATCGCAGCTGACTTATGTATATATACAAATCATAATATAAAAACTTTAATTTTAGAGGATGCGTAAAATATGAAATATTTTTTCTCGCCTTCAGGCGTAGCTTTAGTGAAAGGAATTGAAGCGGAATTACTTCCGATTCAAGGAGATAAATAGTATGAATTTAACACCTAAAGAAATTGTAGAGTATTTAGACAACTATGTGATTGCTCAAAAAGATGCGAAAAAAACTATCGCACTTGCTCTGCGCACACGTTACAGACGTATGCAGCTTGATGATGAACTTAAAAATGAAATTACTCCCAAAAATATTTTAATGATAGGTTCAACAGGGGTCGGAAAAACTGAAATTTCTAGACGTTTGGCAAAAATGATGAAGGTGCCTTTTATTAAAGTGGAAGCAAGTAAATACACAGAAGTCGGTTTTGTCGGTCGTGATGTAGAGTCTATGATTCGTGATCTAGTTGTGAATTCTATCTCTATAGTAAAAGCTGAACAAGAAAAAGCCAACAAAGAAAAAATAGAAAACTACATCATTAATAAAATTACAGAAAAACTGCTTCCCCCTCTTCCTGCAGGTGCGAGTGAAAGTAAAAAAGACGATTATCAAAGACTGCTTGAAGCGATGGAAAAGCGCATAGAATCAGGTGAAATGGACGACAAAGTAATAGAACTTGAAATTGAAAAACTCAATGTAGAATTTAACGATACAAACCTGCCGCCGGAAATGGCAAAAGTCCAGGAAAGTTTTTCCAAAGTATTTGCAACAATTAACAAAGAAGACAACAAAAAAGAAGTGACTGTAAAAGACGCAAAAATACTTCTTCGACAAGAAGCGGCTACAAAGCTTCTTGATATGACAAGAGTCAATGCCGAAGCACTCAGACGAGCTGAAAACGGAGGCATTATTTTCCTTGATGAAATAGATAAAATAGCACTTAGTGAAAAAAGCCAGGGTAGAAATGACCCTTCAAAAGAAGGCGTACAAAGAGACTTACTCCCGATTGTAGAAGGAAGCAGTGTTTCAACAAAATATGGAACTATTAACACCGACCATATCCTTTTCATTGCAGCCGGTGCTTTTCATGTCAGTAAACCGAGCGATTTAATTCCCGAGCTGCAAGGAAGATTTCCTTTACGTGTTGAATTAGAAGCATTAACAGAAGATACACTTTATAAAATTTTAACACAAACACAAAGTTCTCTGCTTAAACAGTATCAAGCCCTTTTGGCTGTTGAAGGGATGGAATTAATATTTGAGGATGAGGCTGTCAGAGCTATTGCAAAACTTGCACATCGAGCTAATGAAACGGCTGAAGATATTGGAGCAAGACGATTGCACACAGTATTAGAGCTTATCCTTGAAGACATTAGCTTTAATGCTGCTGAGTACAAAGGAAAAGAGTTCATTATTACAGCAAAACTAGTACATGAAAAACTGGATGACGCCGTAGAAGATGAAGATTTATCAAGATATATATTATAGGACAATTAAATGACTAAAGCTGGTTTCGTTTCCTTAATCGGACGTCCAAATGCGGGTAAAAGTACCCTTATGAACTCACTCTTAGGTGAAAAAATTGCAATGGTAAGCCAAAAGGCAAATGCTACAAGAAAACGCTCAAATGCAATTGTTATGCATGAGAATGCACAAATTATTTTTGTTGACACACCCGGTCTGCATGAAAAAGAAAAAATGTTGAATCAATTTATGCTTGATGAAGCACTCAAAGCGATGGGTGATTGTGATCTCATCGTTTATCTGGCTCCTGTTACTGACTCCACAGAGCATTATGAAAAATTTCTGCAAATCAATAACGGACGAGTGAAGCATATAATAGTACTGAGTAAAATTGATCAGGTTTCTCAAGAAAAACTTTTTAAGGCTATTGGTTCATATAATAAATATGCTGATCATTTTGAAGCACTTATTCCTGTTGCTATACCTCGTAAAGTCGGACATAAAGATTTACTGGATATTATTGCAAAAAATTTGCCGGACTCACCTTATCTTTATGATCCCGAGGATTTAACAAGTGAACTTGTTCGTGATATCTATGCAGGATTTGTCCGTGAAGCTATTTTTGAAAATATCAGCGATGAAGTGCCTTACGAATCTGATGTCATTATTGATTCAATTGAAGAAGAAGCCGGCATTGACAGAATTTATGCTACTATTATTATAGAAAAAGAGTCTCAAAAAGGTATTATTATTGGTAAAGGCGGAGAAGCAGTAAAAAGAATAGGAAAATCTGCTCGTGAAAAAATTGAAAGACTTAGTGGAAAAAAAGCTTATCTTAATCTCCAAGTAACAGTAAAAAAAGGCTGGACAAAAGATAAAAACTTCTTAAAAGAGATAGGATATGACAATGGAAAATAAGTTCTACACTAGAACTGTCAATATCTTATTGACTCTTTTTCTTTCAACTTCTATTTTTGCTTCAGACAATAAAATATTAACAAATTATAGACTCCATGGTATTAAAAATATCGAAAAAGCACTAGATAAAAGTCTTACAGAGACAACGTATTGGAAAGAATATCTCAAAAATAAAGACACAAAATTTGGCTATATAGAATCATATACAAATATCTTATTATGTGACAAGTCAAAATCAGAGCTTTTAATCTATTCAAAAGATTCCAACAACACATACAAGCTCCGAAAAGAATACAGCGCATTTACCGGAAAACTTAAAGGGGACAAAAGAAAGGAAGGAGACCTTAAAACGCCTATTGGTGTTTATGATATCATAAAAAAAATATCTAAAGTTGATTCTTTTTACGGTCCGATGGCTTTTGTTACTTCTTATCCAAATTTATATGATAGATACGAAGGTAAAACAGGACAAGGTATCTGGATTCATGGTTTACCTACAAATCAAGAAAGAGATGCGTTTACAAAAGGCTGCATTGCTATTAACAATAAAAGCATTGAGTGTATGAATAGGAATATAGATATTAAAAAAACAGTTCTTATTATTAAAGAAAATGCGAATGACAGTACTACTCCTTCTAAGAAAACACTCTCACAGCTTCTCTCTACACTTTATGCATGGCGCTATGCTTGGCTCTATAATGAAACAGAGAATTATCTTAATTTTTATGCACCGGAATTTAAAAGATATGATGGAATGGATTTTAAAAGATTTAAAAAATATAAGACAAGAATTTTTGCCAAGTATGAAAGTAAAACTATACTGTTTCGCAATATCAATATTGTCACCTATCCAAATATGAAAAGTGTGTATAGAATAACTTTTGATGAAGAGTATAAATCCAATAGTTTTTCTTTTAATGGACGAAAAGTTCTAATTGTTAAGCTGCAAGATAATAAATTTAATATAATAACAGAGAAATAGATGTCTCCTGTTTTCAAAATATGTATAGCGCTTATTCTCTCATCTGTCCTGAGTGCAAATATCAATTTAATAAAAAAAGAAAATAGTGACTCAAACACTACTCTGTTAGTTATAGGCGGTATTCACGGCAATGAACCCGGCGGCTATTTTGCACCTGAAATTTTAGCAACACATTATACAATCAAATCAAAAAATTTATGGATAATTCCAACCTTAAATAAAGCGAGTATTATTGCAAACAAACGTGGTATACATGGTGATATGAATAGAAAATTCAACCACATCAAAAACAATGATAAAGATAAAAAAATTGTTGAAGAAATCAAAAAAATTATTCTTTTACCCAATATTTCACTAATTTTAAATTTACATGACGGCCATGGATTTTACCGCAAAAAGAGTGAAGGAAATATTTATAATCCCGATGCATGGGGACAAACCTGTGTTATAGACCAGTGTAAGCTCTTGCGAGCACAGCCTTTTGGTGATCTCAACGGCATAGCATTAACTGTAAAAGACAATATAAATAAAAAACTGCTCAAAAAACACCATAGTTTTAATGTTAAAAATACAAATACTAAAAATGAGGATATACAAATGCAGCAATCCCTTACTTATTTTGCAGTAAAACATTCAAAACCTGCATTTGCTATAGAAACAAGTAAGAACTTATCTTCTTTGGCTCAAAAAGTATTTTATCAATTAGTCGCCATTGAAGAATATATGAAAATCATGGATATCGACTATACAAGGGACTTTAACCTAAATATAGAAGAGATTTCAAAAATAATAAAAAATTATGGCACTTTAGTAATAAATCACAATTTTTTGTTAAATTTAAATAATATAAAAAAATCTTTAAGCTATATTCCGATAGAATCAAAAAGTAACGAGTTTTATTTTTCCAATCCATTGGGCGAAGTAAAAAAGAAAAGAGGTAGATACTTAGTGTACATAGGCAACAAATTAGTGACCACACTGAGACCTCAGTACTTTAAAATGTCGAAAAATTGTCAAAATAAATTTAAGTTTGTTGTAGATGGCAAGGAAGTTTCTCTACCGAAAGCTTCAGAATTTTATGTAAATGACGATTTTAAAGTTATCAAAGCTAAGAACTACCGTGTTAATGTTATTGGTTATTATAAAAAAGGCACATCTGACGAGAGTCTGATTGATATATCTTTAAATAATTTGAATAAAAAATATTCGATTGATAATACTAACAAAACTTACAGAATAGAAATTTACGACAATGATGAATTTTGTTCCATGTTACTAGTTCATTTTAAATAGGATTATAGTTAATGAATACATCAACACAACACTCTTTTTCAAGTGTATTGTCTGTTAATCCATACAAAGAGACATACTTTAATGGAATATCAAGTTTCATCACTGAAACAACAACAGCGGAATTTTCAAAAGATCAATTTGTAATTTCATATATCAGTACAAAAGAGTTTATAAATGCTCAGATTGAAATCAGTAAAAATATTCCTGAAGAAGACTTATTTGACGCTATCAACAACAAAGCATATGACGAATTAGCACTCGACCAGGCAGTTGAGTATAAAATTCAATACATAGAAACATTTAATACACTTGATGAGGAGAATAGATATTTTCATGTTTTTATTGTAGACCCTTTAGATATAACAAATACTTTTTTAAAAGTAGTTGAAAAAGTAAAATATATTGATGTAATAATCCCTTCTCCTCTTTTAATAAAATCTCTTTATACAAAAGAACTAATTGATAGTAATGGTGTTCACTGTTTCATATATATTCAAGAAAATGATGCTTTTTTAACTATTTACGGGAATAAAGAGTTCATATATACAAAATCTTTAAAATATTCTCTTTTGGAAATGCACGAACGTTTTTGCGAATTACATGGTGAAAGAATTGAATATGAAGAATTCATACATTTTTTCTCTAAAGAAAATTTAAAAGAAACTACGAGCGAGTATAAAGAATTCTTTATTCGTCTTTATAAAGAATTTTTTGCGAATATTAATGATATTCTTACATATGCAAAAAGAGCCTTCGAAATTGAAAAATTTGAGCATGTTTATATAGGAACGCAACTTCCGACTGTCACAAAACTCTATGAAATGTTGGAAGTCGAGTTAAATATAAAATCAAGTGAATTTGAATTTGACTACGGTTTTGAAACAGAAAATAGCTATGTAGATCAATTACATGCACTTATGCATCTTTATACAACATTACCAAAAGATGAAAGGTACGAATGTAATTTCACCGAGTACAAACGTCCTCCAAAATTTATTAAAAGAGCAAGTGGTAAACTTATAATTTTAATATTGGCTTCATTTGCTCTTGCATTTGCTTATCCGATCACATACTGGATTTTAACTTATGCACAGGCACTTCAAGAGGATTTACTCCAACAAAAATATAAAGAGCTTCATAATATTAAAATAACAAGAGAAGCTACAATTAAAAATAGACGGGCAGATAAAGACAAAGCGTTTACATTGCTTGCTAAAGAGAAAAAAGAATATACAGACAAGAAAAATACACTTGTTAAAATTCATGAGGTAAAAGTAGATTATCCTATGAAAGCAAAGCTCTTAGCGATGTTCACCAAAGATTTAAACAAACATGGTGTTAACATTGAAGCGGCCAAATATAGTGAAGGAAGTAAAGGAAAAATATTAACACTTTATTTAGTTTCAGACAAAGACAGAAAAATTACTCAACTGGTTGAGTATGTAACTAAAATTCATGAAGGAAAATACAAGTTCACATTGGAAGAGATTACTTTTGATGTAAAAACAAATAAATATTTTAGTGAATTAAAGGTGAGCATATTATGAAAATAAATATTGAAGATTATCTCCATAGAATAGATGCTGCTTTTAAAGATAAAAGTCAAAAAGATACATATATGACGTATGCAATGGTTGTGGGTGTTATTTTTGCCTTTGCATATCTCCTTTTTTGGGACAGTTCTTTTGAAAAGTTTGAACGTACTAGGGCAAATGTAAATAACCTTCAAACTAAAATTAATGAAGATAAAGTATTTTTACAAGGAAATCCAGAGTCGAAGATTGTACAACTTGAAAGAGAAATAAACAAAGTAAATAATGAAATTATTGCATTAAAAGATACAAATGCATATATAAAAAGTAAAATTGAAACAATTTCATCTTTAATATATGATGAACGTGCGTGGGGTGAATATTTAGATTCTATAACCAAAAATGCTCAAAAATATGATGTCAAATTAATTACTTTAACTAATAGGTATGCTCAAGCTGACAGTTCATTTGGTCATATATTGGATATCACTATTAAATCAGTAGCAGATTATAAAAATACCTTAAAATTCATTAATTCACTAGAACAAAGTGAGCTAGTGGTTGATATACACAACTTTGATATTAAAGCAAATCAAATTCTAGATTCTGATTTAAACATATCTGTATGGGGGATTACATACTAATGAAAAATTTATACTTACTATTAACACTCCTCATAGTAACACAACTGTTTTCTAATGAATTAGCATGGGTTGATGAGCAGGTTGAGGCAATTAAGCCGGCAAGAGTTGGAATTTCTGACAAAGAGATTTCTAAAATCAAAGACCCTTTTATTTTCTTGCATAAAAATGATGATTCAAAACTATCAGGAGCAAAGAAAGGGATCGTTCCTGCTGCTTATTCAAGATACAAAAAAGTCGTCAAACGCAGAACTTTACACTTCAGACTAGAGGCCATCTTAAATAAATCAGCAATGATTAATGGAAAATGGTACAAACAAGGCAGTTATGTACATGGCTATAAATTGGTTAAGGTTGACAGAAAATCTGTTCTATTAATTCGAAAAAACAAAAAACTTCTTCTTTCTACAGTGAGCAGAAGTAAAAAAATTAAAATCAACAATAAGTAGGGATCTCAAATGAAATTTATAAAAACATCGGTTTACACGGCTATGATTACCGTTATGCTTTCAACAAGTAGTTTTGCAGACTGTTCTTATGAACTTTTTAGTATCAGTTCTGCAAAAAACACTAAAATAGTTGATTTTATAGAACAACTTAGTGATGAATGTGGTTTTAGTATCATTGTTACTGATCCAAATGCCAAAAAGTTCTTAAATACAAAATTGAATAAAACAAACTTAAAAAATTTAACGATTGATGAAGTACTAAATATTATCTTAACAGAACACAACCTTTCTTATACACTTGAGAACAATTTACTGAAAATCTCTTATTTAAAAACGAAGGTATTTAATATAGACTATATTCTTTCACAAAGAAAAAGTAGTGGCAGTACTGATGTTACCCTCAGTTCTTCATCTAACTCCCAGCAAGGAAGTACAGCAGGTGGTGCAACTGCTTCAACTTCCACACAAGGTGGAAGCGAATCTGGAACAGGAGGCAATTCTACATCTGAAACAGGCATACAAATTGTAAGTAGTGATGAAGTGAAATTTTGGGAACAACTTGACACAGAATTTCAAAGTGTTCTCAACCGTCCACATGACATATATAAAGCAACTCCTCCAATTATTAATAAAAATGCAGGGCTCATTACTGTTACTGCAACTGACAAGCAATTAAAACGTTTTGAAAGCTATTTGAAAAAACTGCAAGATAAGGTAAAACTACAAGTTCTTATAGATGTACAGCTTTTGTCTGTAACAATGAGTAAAGGAAAATCTACAGGTATTGATTGGAAGCAGCTTTATGCACTTCAAAATATCAAGCTTTCTGCTAGTACAGCCAACTATAACAATATAGGTACAACAATACCTGCAGATGGTATCATAACTGATACTGCTGCTGTAGGTGCAGGTGCATCACAGCTATTAAGTATGAGCGCTAGTGGCCAACTGACAGAAGTTATCAAGTTCTTAAAAACTCAAGGAGATGTAAACTCTATATCAAACCCAAAAGTACTCACTTTAAATAATCAACCAGCACTTATTACCGCTGGAACTGAGTATTTTTATAAAATTATTTCTTCCACAAATCAACAAGGAACAGGTGGCGGAGTGGCTGCGACAACACAAAATGATACAGTTAATTCTGTATTTGCCGGTGTCCTTTTAACAATTACTCCAGAGATTTCGGATGATAAAACAATTACACTTAAAATAAATCCGTCATTGTCAGAAACAACAACAGACATTTCACAAACGTCAAATAGCGGAAGAGATATGCCTCCGGATTTAAACCGCCGTCAACTCTCTTCTGTTGTAACAGTTAAAGATGGTAATAGAATTATATTAGGTGGTCTTATTAACTCCAAAAACACAAGTGATACGAATCAGGTGCCGATTTTAGGCAGTATTCCTGTCCTTGGTTATTTATTTAAACATGAAGAAATAGTAAAAACTGTTGAAGAACTTGTAATTATTATAGAACCGCATATTATCCACAAAGAAAAAGATTCAATTTCACTCAGTGATTTAGGATACGAAGGTCTTAGTGATGATTTACTTACACTTGAATCAGCTTCAAAAGAAAAAAAAGAAGTCAAATTAAATCAAAAAGATGATGAAGAGAAAGAAGGTAAATAACATATGGACAGTATCTTTGTAAATTCCAAAAATGTTTTCTTAGATACAGTCAATGCAAAAGATTATATACAGTTAAACAGAGTGTCTACTATATACCAATCTTTAAAAGACTCAATAGAGAAACCTCTTAAAATGATACTCCTGTTTGGAAAACCGGGAACGGGTAAAAGTATATTTCTAACAAAACTCCATAATGATTTATGCCAAGAAAATAATATTTACCTCTATCAAACACCTATTTTAGATGAAAATGAATTCTATAAAACACTTGCACAAGATATATTTAATATAAAATATAATGACACGTTAAATTTCACCCAATTTATGAAAATTGTAAAAGATAGAGAAATAGAGCAAATTCCGATTGTTTTATTAGATGAAGCTCAGCTTTATTCTGAGACATTGATGGAAAAAATAAGGCTTTTGTCTGATACCAGAAGTATTAAATTTGTTATAACATTACATAAAACAGAAAAAGAAGATCTCATTGCAAAAGAGCACTTTCAAACCAGAATTTGGGAAACATTTGAGCTTGAAAATGCCTCAACTACAGAACTGAAAATTTATATACAAAAAAAACTTATGAAGGCAAACTGTTTTGATACTGCAAATATGTTTAATACAAAAACAGTAAATAAAATTTACAAACTTACAAATGGAAACTATAGGGACACAAATAAATTGCTTTATACACTCTTTGATATTTATGATACCTATGAGCAAAACAGCCGTATATATCCAATTAACACAACCCATATTCCAAATAAATTTGTAGAAATGGCTGCAATACATACAGGGCTCATTAATGCTTAATATTCATGATTTAGAAAAACGTTGGAAAATATATAAAATAAAATCATTTTTGCCTTATATAATAATAGGAATAAGTCTATTAGTAATTATTCCCATTGTATATAGCTTTTACACAAATATAAATAGTAGTATTCCTCCAAAAAAACAAATTCTACAAAAAAAGAATGTTCAAGTAGCGGTTGTTCAAGAAAAGAAAAAGACCAAGGCAAAACCAGTTGCAGTGAAAAAAAAAGTTCTAATTACAAAACCGATTCCAGTCAAAAAAACGCAAAGAAGTATTCAAACACCTGTACAAACTCAGAAATTGCAACCATCAATGAATTTTATGAAAAATATTCAACATCAAGCATCACAACCACAGTATTCAAAGCGACAAACCCCAAAAAAACAGCGAATTGTGAAAAAAAAGAGAAGAGTAGTAAAGCCAAAAGTAGTGCAGGAAGTCATTCAGGATATTACACCTGAAACTACTGTTAAACAAGAACCAAAAGTTGCCATTACAATTGAAAGAAAAGAGACTCAAAACGATATTTTTGAAATTATTAAACGCTTTAAGAAGAACAACAACCCTGCTCTTAGTCTGTTTGTTGCAAAAAAATATTATGAACTTGGTAACTATGAACAGTCATATAATTATGCGCTAATTACCAATCAGATTAATTCCAATATAGAAGCCAGCTGGATTGTTTTTGCAAGATCACTCGTAAAACTTCATAAAAAAGATAAAGCAATTCATACACTTCAAGAGTATATAAAAGTTTCGCATTCAAGTAATGCTGAAATACTTTTAAATGAAATCAAATCAGGAAAATTTAAATGAAATTAATCATACTTTTTATACTCACTTATAATCTTTTTGCATATGATATAAAGCAGAATTTATTTACTTTATATCAAAATAAAAAATATGAAAAAGTTTGTAGTATAGGTTTTAATAATTTTCAAAAATATAAACAAGATGAAGAATTTGTCAGTTTATATGCATTTGGATGTTTAAATTCCGACTATATAGATAGATTGGCTATACCAATAGCCACATTGAAATTTTCAAAAGAAGCTCGCGCAAATTCAGCTTATTTTTCAGTTATTTTAATGCAAAAAAAGCTTTTATACCATGCTCTAATTGACGGATATGATTTGTCTAAGTATATTCTTCCTTCAACAGATTATGTTTTATCAAGAGTCTTTGATTTGTATATAAAACTCGGTAAACATGAACCAAGAGCTTTTTACCTGTTTGAAGATCCAACTGATATGAAGCTAAGTTACAAACTATATATTTCAAAAGGTGATAGAGTCAGTAAAATGGTTATTGAAGAATATTATGATACAATAATTTTAAAACGTCACGTATATTGGTAGGAGTTATTGTGGATAGAATAACAACTGACTTACTTGCTAACGGTTCAATAATGAAGGGGCAAGTAGACAGGCTTTTATCAAAAGGTATTAGTGAAAACCTAATCCTTCGAGATATTACTCTCTCTGGCTTTATGACTATGGAACGACTTGTCAGGTTTATTGTTCATCAAATAAGAGAAGGTGTTTATGACCTTTCTATCATTGATAATTATGATTACATAGAAGAAAAAGCAGTACTTGAAAGACTGGCACAAGAGCTTGACCTTCTCTTTTTAGATCTTGATTCTATTGACATGGATTATAATCTTATAGAAAAAGTCCCTCTTAATCAACTCGAAAAGCACAATGCAATACCAATATCTCAAGATGATATGAGTGTCACTGTTGCTTTTAGCGATCCATTGGATATAGATGCTCAAGAGGCCATTCAAAGACTATTTCCAAGAAAAATTCTTAAAATCGCTTTAGCTACAAAAAAACAAATTTTGTCTTCTTTGTATAAAATTAGTCTCAAAGACAGTATTAAAGATTTGGTAAAAAAAATACGCGATGAGTTAAACTCTATCAGTACTATAGAAGAGCAACAAGAGGCATCTTCAATTTTACTTCTTATAGATGTTGTTTTAAAGACATGTATTAACTCCAGATCAAGTGATGTCCATATTGAACCAACTGAAAAGAACTGCATGGTTCGAGGGCGTGTAGATGGAAAATTAACTGAAATGTTTATTTTTGAAAAAGATATTTATCCACCTCTGGCTTCCAGGCTAAAACTTCTTGCAAATTTAGATATTGCTGAAAAAAGAAAACCACAAGACGGCCGATTTTCTACCATGGTTGGAGCCAGAGAATATGACTTTCGGATATCAACACTGCCAATACTTTACGGTGAATCAATTGTTATGCGTGTTTTAGATAAACAAAAAGCACTTGTGAGACTTGAAGATGCAGGCATGGATTCTGTTAGTTATCAAAAACTGCTCAAAGGTCTCAAAGCACCATATGGGATCATTTTGGTTACCGGGCCTACAGGAAGTGGTAAAACTACTACATTGTATGGTGCGTTAAATGAACTCAGAAATGTCGAAGATAAAATAATTACTGTTGAAGACCCTGTTGAGTATAGAATGAATCTCATTCAGCAAGTCCAGGTCAATGCGAAAGTCGGTCTTAGTTTTGCTGATGCACTAAGGTCAATTCTAAGACAAGATCCTGATAAGATTATGATTGGTGAAATTCGTGACCAGGAAACACTTGAAATTGCGATTAAAGCAGCATTAACAGGTCACATGGTCATTTCAACACTCCATACTAACGATGCCATTAGTGCAATACCACGTATGGCAGATATGGGTATCGAGCATTACCTGATCAGCGGTGCTCTTGTAGCTATTCAGGCACAAAGACTCGTTAGAAAAATATGTACGTATTGTAAAGCAGAAGACACACTCTCTGCATCCGTTTTAGAAGAAATAGATGATGTTGTACCAGAAGGTACAATTTTTTACAAAGGAAAAGGTTGTAAAGAGTGTGCAGATACAGGTTATATGGGAAGGGAAATGATATGTGAAGTACTTAATATTTCAGAAGAACTCTCTTCTTTAATTGCTAAAGGTGCTTCCAAAGAACAGATGCTTGAACAAGCTAAAGGAGAAGGGTTTATAGGACTCTTTCAAAATGGTATCCAAAAAGCAATTGATGGCATAACCAGTATAGAAGAAGTATTAAAGGTGGCAAAAGGATGAAATATTTTGTAGCAACTGTTTTAACAAAAGGGAAAAAAGAAGAGATTGGACTCTATGCTGAAAACAAAAAAGAGGCAAATAGTTACGCTAAATTAAAATTTCCCGGCATTATCATCAAAGTCACAGAATCCCAAGAACCTCTTGAAGCACAATTTAAAAGATTTAAAACAAGTTTTTTATCAAATATAAAAAAGAGAAAAATCAAGCCGGATGCACTTATTGCAGCGATTCGACAATTAGCCGTTATGACGAATGCAGGTATTTCTATACATGATTCACTCAGTGAAATTGCAAGTGCGACAACAGATGAAGCACTAAAATTTGTCTTTTCAAAAATTGCAGAAGATATTAATGCCGGGCACTCGATTTCCTCAGCAATGCAAAACTTTCGCTATGAACTTGGAAATTTAACTATTGCAATGGTTGAACTTGGAGAAAAAACCGGTAATTTGGATGAAGCTTTATACTCTTTAGCAAATATGCTTGAAGAAATAAGAGCCAATGTTGTTAAATTTAAAAAAGCAATGGCATATCCTAGAAATGTTATGATTGCGATGGCTATTGCATTCACCGTTTTAATTTCTTACGTAGTTCCTCAGTTTAAATCAATTTTTGAAGAGCTCCATGCACAACTGCCTTTACCAACACTTATTTTATTAAAACTTGAATATATTTTCAACAATTTTGGTCCATATGTTTTAGCCATTATTGCTATTGTGTTTTTTGTTTTTAAATACTTAATCAATAACTATGAAAATTTAAGATATGGTTGGCATAAATTTTTGCTCAAAGTATATTTAATAAAAAACATTATAAAGTTTGCGACTTTAAGTAGATTTACACTTGTCTTTTCTGAACTTATTCGTGCCGGCATTCCTATAGCCGAAGCCCTGGATACTGCTACTTCAATGGTAGACAATCTACCTCTTAAAAGGAAACTTCAATCAGTAATAAGCACTGTAGAAAAAGGCGGTACACTCAATAAGGGTCTTGAAGAAACAGGTCTTTTCGAAAATATGATTATTCAAATGATTCGTGCAGGTGAAGACAGTGGTACACTTGATACTATGATCAAAAAAGTGGCTGAATACTATAAAATGCGATTTGATGCAATTATAGATGGCTTAAGTGAAGCTATAGAACCTATTATGCTACTTATGATAGCATCAATGGTTCTATTACTTGCGCTTGGTATTTTCTTACCAATGTGGGATATGGGTAATGCAGTGCAAGGTAGACGATAGTTTATCTATCTCTCTACTATTGTAATTATTCTAGCAGCTTTAGTGAGAAAATTTTTCATATTTTCTTCACTCGCTGTAATTTTGTATGATACTTTTGAGTCAAATTCTTTGTGGGATATAGTAATGTCAAACTCTTTACATTCATAATCTATAAAGCGAACATCACTATAATCAAAGACAATATTTTTAGTCAGCTCTTTTTTATACTCATACAAATCTGCTTTTTCAATAACTAAATTGACAGCATCACTGTATGCTCTTACTAAACCACCTGTTCCCAGCTTTGTTCCGCCGAAATAGCGTACAACAATTACAGCAGTATTAATAAGTTCCCTACCCTGCAAAACCATTAATGAGGGCTTGCCTGACGTTCCGGCCGGTTCACCGTCATCGCTGGAGTGTTCAACAATCTGCTCATATTCATTTAAATATCTATAAGCTGTTACAAAATGCCGTGCTTTAGGATGTCGTTGTTTGAGTTTTTGCAGAAGTGTTTCATATTCGGCATAAGGTGTGAGATGTGCAATAAACTTTGACTGCTTCACCTCAAGAGTATTTTCATACTCTTTTTTTATATAGTACATTTATCTTATGCTAAATTTGTATAAACTTTTTGAACATCTTCATCATCTTCGAGTCTTTCTAAAATTTTATCTACATCAGCATGTTCTTCATCACTGATTTCAATCGGGGTATTTGCAATTCTTTCCAGTGTAGCTTTCGTTATCTCTACACCCATTTTTTCTAAAGCTTCATTCATCGTACCAAAACTTGTATAATCAGCTGTTACCAAGACAACACCGTCTTCTGCTTCTATCTCTTCAAGTCCTGCATCTATAAGTTCCAATTCCAACTCTTCAATATCCATATCGTTTGAAAGTGGAAATTCAAAAAGAGCTTTACGGGAAAACATAAATTCTAAAGAACCGTTTGTAAGCATTTCTCCACCGTTTTTGTTCAAGGTACTTTTTACATTTGCAACTGTTCTTGTATTATTATCAGTTGCACACTCTATGAAAAGAAGTACACCATGGGGTGCTTTTCCTTCAAAATTTACTTCTTTCATATCAGCACTGTCTTTGGCAGTCGCTCTTTTTATAGCTGCATCAATATTATCTTTTGGCATATTTTCAGCTTTTGCATTTAAAATTGCAGTTCTAAGCTTTGCATTCATATCCGGGTCACCACCACCCTCTTTTGCCGCCATAGTGATAACTTTCCCAAGTTTTGGAAACAATTTAGACATTGCTCCCCATCTTTTTAACTTTGATGCTTTTCTATATTCAAAGGCTCTACCCATAAAAAAATTCCTTATTACAATTATTTTTGAAATTATACCATTTTCAATGGATAAAATGTATAATACGACATAAGGAAGATTAATGAGACTCGGTTTTAGACTAAAACATCATTTTTTTAGTGCATTTCGGGAACTATTTGTACACCATCACGGTTCACTGGAATTTCGTGCAAAAATTTTTGCCCTCTTGATTGCAGCCAATGAAGAAGCAACTGTAGAAAACTACGTTCTAATTAAAAATATCGGTCTCAAATTATATAAGGATGATACAGATAGAGCAAATCTGCTCATGTTATCATCCAAAGAGCTTGTCAAAAAAGTAAAAGAAAATAATGGTTTAGATATTGATTCATTGGCATTCAATATACAAAAAGAGTTGAAAATTGTCCCTCGTTATGCAAAAAAAATAGATGTCGATGCACTCAGAGAATTTTTAAAATATACCTACGACAATGACACCTTGGCATATCAAGAAAATATTTTAGAATTTTTACAAAAAATCAAAGATGAAACACTCAATCAGAATAAAGGTTAACCTATGGATTTACAAACACTAGCGCTTCATGCCGGATATGAAAAAGACTCCCAGAGAACAATGGCTGTTCCAATTTATCAAACTACTGCTTATGAATTTCGTGATGTTGAGCATGCGGCAAACCTCTTTGCGCTAAAAGAACTTGGCAATATATATACACGTTTAAATAACCCTACAACTGATGTTTTTGAAAAACGTTTTACCGCACTTGAAGGCGGGGAGGCAGCAATCGCTACTGCAAGCGGTATGAGTGCAATATTTTTTGCACTAGCCAATGCGGCCCAAGCAGGAGACAATATTATTTGTGCTAACCAGCTTTACGGTGGAAGCTTAACACTCAGCACGCATACGCTTAAACGATTCGGCATTGAAGCCAGATTTTTTGATGTGCATAAACCGCAACAGATAGAAGTACTTATTGATGAAAAGACAAAAGTGATTTTTTTTGAATCATTGACTAATCCGAGTATTGATGTTGCCGACATAGAAGCACTCACTGCTATCGCGAATAAGCATAATATTTTAACAATTGTTGACAATACCGTAGCAACACCTGTTTTATGCCGTCCTTTTGAATTTGGTGCAGACATAACTGTTCACAGTGCCAGCAAATATACAACAGGTCAAGGATTGGCAATAGGCGGAATTTTAGTAGAGAGAAAAGGACTGGTTGACAAACTAAAGAACAATCCGAGATACAGCCATTTTAACGAGCCTGATGCTTCTTATCACGGACTTGTATATACTGATACCGGGCTGCCTCCATATACACTGCGTGCCCGTTTATCACTTCTTCGCGATTTGGGTGCAGTCGTTTCTCCATTTAATTCATGGCTTTTTATTCAAGGTATTGAAACACTCTCTTTAAGAATGAAAGAACATTCCAAAAATGCGCTTATGCTCGCAGAGTTTTTAGAATCACACAAAAAAGTAAAAAAAGTAAATTATCCCGGGTTAAAAAGCAATGCAAACTATAAGAACGCACAAAAATACTTTCAAGACGGTTTGTGCAGCGGACTGCTGAGTTTTGAAGTTGAAGATTTTGATGAAGCGACAAAAATAGTAGATGCAACAAAACTATACTCTCTTGTTGTCAATATCGGTGATTCAAAATCTATCATTACACATCCCGCTTCTACGACACATCAGCAGCTTTCGCATGAAGAATTAATTGCCTGTGGTGTTCCCGAAGGACTCATACGAATTTCCTGCGGTTTAGAGAGTGTCAAAGATTTAATAGAAGACTTGAAACAAGCACTTGAAGCATAATTAAGACTCTTTTGCTAAAATACCATTATTAATTTTTGGAGTATTATTCACTTGTCTTTAAACCTGCAAACATATACAGAACACTTTACTAATCCGCTTTATCTTGAAAGCGGGCGTATTTTGGAGCCGTATGATATAACATATGAAACATATGGAACCATGAATGAAGACAAGAGCAACGTAGTTGTTGTTTGTCATGCACTCACAGGGTCACATCATGCTGCAGGTTTGTATGAAGATGAAACAAAACCCGGTTGGTGGGACGGCTTTATTGGCTCCGGCAAAGCAATAGATACTGACAAATATTTTGTTATCTGCTCAAATGTTATAGGCAGTTGTTTTGGCTCGACCGGTCCTATGAGCCTACAACATCCATACCAAGAACCTTATCGTTATAAATTTCCGGTTGTCAGCATAAAAGATATGGTCAAAGCACAAAGAATTTTGTTTGACAGACTTGATATTCACAGAGTACATGCAATTGTCGGCGGTTCTATGGGCGGTATGCAGGCACTCCAATTTGCTATTCACTACCCGAATTTTGCCAATAAAATCATAGCACTTGCCACCACACACGCAACCCAGCCATGGGCTATTGCATTTAATAAAGTTGCTCAAGAGTCTATCCTCAATGACCCTGACTTTAAACAAGGTTATTATGACCCGGATCTACTCAAAGAACAAGGCCTTTCTGGGATGGCAGTCGGTCGTATGGCAGGACATATCAGCTTTTTATCGCATGAATCTATGCGTGAAAAATTCGGCAGAGACTATAAACTCACAGACGGACTTTATGAACTTTTTGGAAAGTTTCAAGTAGAGTCTTATTTGGAGTACAACGGCTATAATTTTACAAAATGGTTTGATCCGCTGGCGTATCTCTACATAACAAAAGCAATTAACATATATGATTTGTCTCGAGGGTTTGATTCTTTGGCTGAAGCGCTTAAGCGCGTAACTTCTGCGCTTTATTTGGTAAGTTTTAAAAATGATTTGTTATTTAAAAATTTTGAGATGAAAGAGATTGCTGATGAATTAGATAAGATCGGCAATAAAAACCATAGCTATATAGATGTGAAGAGTGACTACGGTCATGATGCATTTTTAGTAGAACTAAATAAATTTGAAAACCATGTAAAGGATGCACTCAATGGCTAAAGAAAAATTTGAAACAAAACTGCAAAGTGCCAAAGAAATTTTGGAAACACTTATGAATCCGGAAATCACCCTAGAAGAGAGTGTCAAAGCCTATGAAAAAGGGATGAAAGAGTTAGCCCAGGCACAAAAAATGCTCGAAGATGCTCAAATTAAAATTCAAAATCTAAAAACTGAGCGATGAAAGCCGCAGTTTTACAACTCAATGCTCAGGGCATGAGTTCAACAAAACTTTATAATTATGTAAGAATCGCAAGTAAAAAAGAGGTAAGAGTATTGCTGCTTGGTGAATATGTCTTGAACCCTTTTTTTAAAGAGCTTGAACATATGTCTGTATCTATGATAAAAGAACAGGCTCTTCACCAAATTAAAATTTTAAAAGAACTCTCTTTAACATATAATATGACGATAATTGCTCCTCTTGTCATTGTAAAAAAAGATGAAATCTATAAATGTATAGCAAAATTTGCGCCTGCATCTACCTCTTACTATAATCAACAAATTCTTATAAACTATGCGCACTGGAATGAAGAAAAGTTTTTTGCAAATGAGATTACACAGCTACAGGCACCTATGGTTTTTAAAATTGACGGCTTTAAATTTGCAGTGATGAATGGATTTGAACTTCATTTTGATGATTTTTTTGCTAAACTTAGGAATAAAAATATAGACTGTTTACTGGTTCCGAGTGTTTCGACTTTTGAATCTTATGAAAGATGGAAAGCGTTAGTACTTACAAGAGCGTTTACACACAATATATATATACTAAGAGCCAACAGAATCGGTGAGTATCAAGATAAAGAGTTTATATGGAAATTTTACGGTGATTCTATTTTGGCATCTCCCAATGCGGAACTGCTCAACCATTTAGGCAACACAGAAGAGTTAATGATAGTGGACATGAGCCATACTGATGTTGTACGTGCCAGGCGCACATGGGGATTTAAAGAAGCTATAAGTAAAAGAACTCACTAAAAAAAGGATTTATGATGATGCAATATTTTCACAGACAGGTACAGCTTTGGGGAGAAGAGACGCAAAACAGACTTCAAACTAAAAAAATAGCAATCGTTGGTGCAGGAGGACTTGGTTCTTCACTTGCTTTTGCATTAGGTTCAACAGGAATCGGAGAAATACATATTATAGATTTTGATGAAGTAAGTCTGCACAATATTCATAGACAGATTGCATTCAAAATGGGGGATGAAGGAAAAAATAAAGCCAAAATCAATATCCAGACTATAGAGCAAAAATGTCCATTTACAAAAGCAATTGCCCATGAGTGTAATTTCGAAGAGTGGACGAAAAAGAATATTTCCGTTGACCTCATCATAGATGCAACAGACAACCTTCCTACACGCGGGGACATTAATACCTATGCAAAAAAAGTCAATATGCCTTGGATATATGGAAGTGTTGAAGCTTTTCACGGACAGGTTTGTTTTATCGATAAATCCTCATTTAATGACGCTTTTAAAATCGTGCAAAAAACACCTGCCGGAATTGCAGCACCTATTGTTATGCATATAGCATCTCTGCAGGCAAATCTTGCTTTAAGATTTTTGGCAGATTTGGCTGTAAAAAAAGACCTGCTGTATTATCTCTTTTTTAATGATGAAGGAGAACTTATTACTCAGAAGTTTGGACTGCCAACAGAGGATTAATCATATTTAAAAAATCATTACGCGCTGTTGCATTTGCACTTGCCACTATATAACCTTGATGATTGATAGGATCAATTTCCACCCCTTGTAAATCAGTAACAAAACCTCCGGCATTTTTTATAATCAAACATGCCGCTGAGAGATCCCATGCATTGGCAGACTTAGGAAAATACGCTATATAATTGCTGTAAGCACCTTTTGCAACCATACACATTGAGTAGGTGATAGAACCGCCTATAGACGTTAGCTTTTTCACCCTATCCTCTTTAAAAAGCTGATTAAGACTTCTTACAATAGGATGGGAACGTTCAGGCTTGAAATTAACTACAGCAACTGTAGGATTCTCCCTTAATGGTAAGGTCAACATCCCAATATAAGACTTCGCACCCTTTTCAGTTTGAAAAAATTCATTTGTAAACGGATTAAAGACTATACCTACACTCACCTCCCCATTTTCTATAAGGGAAAGATTTATCGCAGCTGTATTCTCATGCGTTATAAAAGCCCATGTACCATCTATTGGGTCGATTGCCCAGTACGGCTGTGAAGTGTCAATATCATCGCACTGCTCTTCTCCCATGACCTGTATATCAAAACTATCTTTTAAACGTTTTGTCATATAATCTTGAACCTGCTGATCGATATTACTTACAGGTGTATCATCATCTTTAAATTCATAAGAAAACGTATTTGTTTCTCTAGCTTCTTTAATAATTCTACCTGCTTCTTCCACAATCTGCTTGGCAATAATCAAATATATGTTTCGCACTGATATTCCTTATAATTATATATGTACAAACTCTTTTTTGGCAGTAACAACTTTTTGTAAATAATCTCGTGTTTCTTTATAAGGAAGATTATTACGCAACTTAGTATATACAACGTTTGGTTTTAAAGTATTAATAGTTTTTTTTGCCCTGTTTCTGTCTTTATTAAAGGTCTTTAATACATTTCCGCTTCCGGTATTGTAAGCACTGATAACACAATACTCGCGTGATACAGGATTGTAAATACCGCTCAAGTATTTTTTATTTAATATATTTAAATAGGCTACACCCAATTCAATATTATTCTTTGCATTAAAAAGATAGATTTTTGACGGTGTATGTTTTTGGCCCTTTACATGTAAGTACGCATCACGCCCTGCAGTTTTTGGCATAATCTGCATTAGTCCGTAAGCACCGGAACCACTGACGGCAAATTGGTTAAAATCACTCTCTGTTTTTATAATGGCATAAACTAAATTTTCACTTATATTGTACTTTTTAGCATACTTTTTTACCAGTGGTTTAAATTTTGCAATCCGTATATTTGCATGGTCACGCACCATAGGAAATTCAACATAGCTCATTTTTACAGGTTTGCCCTTACGCTTGATAGTTGCAGTTTTATAGTTGTTTTTCAGCAAGATATTCGCATATCTGTTTGCCCGCCACTGGTAGCGGATATTTTTATTCATATCATCTTTAACTTCACCAAAAAGATAAGGTGTGCCTCCGAGCTTGGCATTTTTGGTCCCAAACAGATCAACACTTCTTGGGTCATCAGGCAATAACAGTGTAATAACTATACTCTGCTTTAAATTTTTTTTATCCCCGAGTGTTTCTACCCGTACAGTGCCTTTTGTAAAATCAATTAATGCTCTGCTCTTATAGTTTTGCAGGTATTTTACATACTCTTTTTTCTGAGGTATAAGCACATTCTCTTTACCCCATGATTTTGAAATATTCTTCATAAAACTAGTTAAAAATCTAATGTCTGATTGTAGCTGTTTTGGATGTTGTATATAGTGAACGGATTTATTACGCGCAAAACCTTTAAAAGCAGCGGATGGATTTTTTGACATACCAGCCCGCACAATTGCATTGTAATCACTGCTTGCACAACCGGCCAGAAGAAATGTAATAAGTAAAATTGTTAAATACTTTTTCATAGAAGAATTATACTGAAATTTTTAATTATTTTTGGAAACGATATAAGTAGTGGGTTCTGAATGACTCGAAGACCAAATAAAACACTTTTTCAGACTTCAACAAAGCCCTACAATTCCTTTATTATTGGAGTTTTAGATATTCTCAATCGTTTCAACATTGTAGCAAAAAAGAGTATAATTTTGTTGAAACTTACTAAAATGTGTTTTTGTACAGCAACATAAGCAGATGCAATCGTCAAATGAGTTTTTCCAACATCTGATTGTCCAAGTAATATAATATTCTCTTTGCGTTTTACAAACTCCAATGTAGAAAGTTCTTCTGTCTACCTGCAATTTACACCAACTGTAAAATCGAAATGCGCGAAGCCTGCCCTTGAGGTATATCTGTATGCATGAATGATCTGGTATTATTTTTCAAGCAATAACACCTCCGCCCCTCCATCGCTAAAATAGGAATCTCCAAAAAGATTCTCTTTGATAAAAGGTTTATTTATCTGAACAGGTTTATCCTTTTTGAAATGGGCCTTCATTAGAAGATCCTTCACTACAAAATCTCTGGCATCGTCAAGATCTTTTATAAAAACCGGTATAATGCCCCACCGTTCACCTACAATGGCATTGGCACCGGTAACATATACCCGCTTACCTTTATATAATGCATTTGTATCCCATATTTGCAATATATACAGTCTGCTTTCTTTCTTCATATTCAAACTGCATATCGGTTCTTTAGCCTGCCAGAAGATAGGTATATTGAGATTTTCATTATTGTGCAGATCTTTCCAGCCGACTTTTTTCAGAATAGGGCAGATCTCTTCTTTCTGCTCTACTGTTATAATGATATTTATCGATTGAGAGTCAAAACCAAAGATGTTTTGAGCAAACCTGTTGGAATTTATATCAAACAATGTTTTGAACTTATCGAGTTTGACTATTTTTATTTTGGGATGAACGGCAAGTTTGTAATCAACATTCAAACCAGAAAACAGAAAAAGTCCTACTCCTATGGATGCTACTGTTATACTAATTGTTTTTGCTTTACCAAAAGGTTTATCCTGCAGAAAAAACTTTTGGTAAGAGAGCCATTGTAGTAAAACAATTGCTGTAATCACCCACAAAGAACCTATCAAATATCCGCTGTAGACATCACTGATATAGTGCTCTCCCAGATATATACGACTTAAACCAATCAACAGAACTAAAATAGTTGTAATAAAAAATATGTTGATCTTGCTTTTTAAAGCATCTACATGCCGTATCAGAAGATAGCCTAAAAACCCGTAAAATGCTACAGCAATAGTCGCATGTCCACTTGGAAAGGAGTAAGATGATTCAATATAGAGTGCTGTTTCTGGCCGTGGGCGCTGAAAAACAAGTTTACATAAATACAGAAAAACAGCTGATCCCAAAACAGAAAGATAGAGTGCAACAAAGTCATTATATTTTTTATATAAAACTAAAACAATGGTAGCTGCTGCAAGAAAAAGCATAACAATATCTTTACTACCAAGATAGGTGATCCAGGTAAAGAAATTGGTTATCTCTGGTGTTCTCCATCCCACCATGAGGTTGGCAACAATGTGATCAACATACACAATTGGATCCTGAGTAAGAAAATCTTCGATAATACCAGTAAAAAGAGCAAGTACAAAAACCAATGCAACACCAAGCAGTGTAAGCGGCAAGCCATAAAATTCTGTTTGATCAAAACGACTTTTGATGAATACTGCGGATTTAGGATGGGCTTTTATTATTCCTGATACAAAAGGATTTCGTAAAAAAGAGTGGCACAATGAGAGCAGTACTATTTTGGCTGAGTGTGCATTGCTTACAACAAACTGTTTTAAGAGATATAGCAGGGCTAAAAGAAAAATGAGTATAGCTAGGACAGTGATCGTACGACCCAGCCATATTTGTGCAAGGACAAGTGATGCAGAGAAAAGATATCCTATGCCAATAACTTCAAAGCTCCAGCCAATTGTTCCAAAGAAATCCCAAAATAGGAATTTACTTTGTTTCATTTTCACAGAACCTGCAAGAAAAGGCACACTTTCTTTTAATCCGGGTAAAAAACGTGCTAAAAAAACAGACTTTGCCCCATGTGTATTTAAAAACTTATGAGCTCTACTAAGTTGCTCATTGGAAAAAGGCATCCATGTTTTACCCAATAGTGCAGTACCATAATGTTTACCGATATGATAGTTGGTAATATCTCCAAGATAAGCTCCTGCTACTGCAAACAGCAGCAGTGATGTAATATCAAAATATCCCTGCCCCGCCAGAACACCGAGAAGAAGTAGGAATGTTGATCCAGGTAATAAAAAACCAAGACCGATCAGTGTTTCACTGAATGCTGCAAAAAAGACCACCCATACAGCATAATGCTGAAAATGCTCAACAAAGGGTAAAATAGAATGGTTCAGTATATCTGACATTTGATGATCCGTTTTTTCTAATTTCTGCAACTATATAAACTGTAAAATGATATACTCAATAATCACTTTATAGATGTTGAGTCAACTCATATTTTTTTACACATTCTTTTTTCTTCGTATCCATACAAAAGTCATTAAAAGTAGCAGAGCAAGTGGCATACCCAGTGCAACCGGCCAGATTCTGGAAGTGGAATGTCCCCAATAAACTAAACAAACTTTAATTCAGTAATTGCATTGACAATAAACTGATTCTCAAAAATTATCACTAAGCAGTTTTAAGAGCGTTAGTTAAAAACATTTTAATAAGCGATTGATAAGGCACATCCATCGCATTAGCTTTAACTTTTAACTCTTCTATCATATCTACAGGCAGACGAAGAGATATACTTTTAGTTGTCTTTTTTAGATGTGAGAACCTAACAGGCTTTGCTTGTTCCATATCATAATAGTCAGTCACATCATGCTCATCCCAAAAAGCTGCCTCTTCTATTTCATTTTTAAATTTAGGTAATGTTTTAAGCTTATTCATAAATTATCCTCTCTTTTTTCCTCATAGCTCTTGCAGAGATTACTCTGATTTTTTTCTCTCGTAAGGTAAAAATAACTGTAATCAAATCATCAAAATCATTCTTCCCTAACGCTACACATCTACACTCACCAAGGGAGTTTTTAAAATCCTCTACAACAAGTAATGGCTCATTAAAAAATATCTCTTCAATTGTTGTCCACTTCAGTCCATGTTTCTTTTCATTTTTATGGGTATTTCCTTCATCCCATTCAAAACCAACAATAGCTTTTGTGTCTAAACAATCAAATTCCATCTCTATCCTTGTATATTGTTATTATATACAATTCAAATTTGATTGTCAAATGCAGTTACAACTTCAACTCATATTAACCGCCTCAATCATAGCCCCATCATCATTCCGGCATAGATCATAGTAGTTTGAATATTCTCATGTTGTCAAACAAAGGATAGATAACAGTTAAATATAATGATAGGGTCAGATATGTAAAAGCCTAAAATTGGAATAGGTTGCAGTTGAAATTTATCATTTTTTTGCAACATGAATAAAAGTGTTGCTTTTTTACAAATTTTATCAAATTTATGCATATTTTTATCTATTTGTTGAAAAATATTATTGTAAAAGTAGTTTGAAAATATCTTAAATTATCGTTATTAAGAGAGTTTGTAAGTGGTGGGTTCTGAGTGACTCGAACACTCGACCGCTCGGTTATGAGCCGAGAGCTCTAACCAACTGAGCTAAGAACCCACTTTTTGTTGGTAGGTCGGAATTATACAAGGAGCTTCCTTATATAATCCTTATTATAGGAGTGTTACTGTGTATTTATCATCCAAATAGAAAATATATTTAAATATCCCCAAAATGAGTTTAATGAAGTCTCTGTAACACCCTGCTCTTTTAATTCTTTCAAAAGAGGTTTGTAAAGTTCCAGCCATGTTTGACGTGCTTTTGCATCAATTCTAAACGGTGCATGGCGGCCAACCATTTGCGGTGCACCTCTATTAGTATTAAAATATTTAGGTCCTCCGCATATTTGAATAAAAAAGTCTGCCGAGTTTACTGTTGCTTTTTCAAACTCTGCATTGTCTTGAGGAAAAAGATGGCTAATATCACTCTGCTTAATTGCATCATAATGTTTTGAAATGAGCTCTCTTATTCCTTCTTCTTTAACTTCTAGTAAAAATTCCGGTATTGGTTTTGTAACAGGCGGTCTGACGCCAAACTGTGCCCGGCTTATTTCTAAATTCATTTTTATCCTTTATTTTCTTGTGGTGCTTTAATTCTATATACAACGGCATAAAGCAGTGGAACATACAGTAAGTTCAGTACTGTTGCCCATGCAATACCGTATCCTAAAGATACTGCCATTGGTTGTAATATTTTTGCTTGGCCGGAAGCAAAGAATATGAGTGTTAAAAGGCCAAGCACTGTTGTCAGTGATGTCAGCAGAATCGGTCTGAGTCTTGTTTTAGCCCTGTTCATCAGATCTTCAGTATCTTTGGCATTTTTAATAAAATCAACCATAATGAGACCGTCATTGACAACTACTCCTGCAAGGCCTACTATACCGATGAGTCCCGGCATTGTAAGGTTGAGCCCCATAAGCCAGTGTCCAACATAAACACCAAGAAGTACTAGAGGAATAGTACTGATAACAATTAAAGATTTTTTTATAGAATCAAAGAGCCACACCAACGTAATAAAAATCAAAAATATTGCTATGAGTGCAGACTGCATCATCTCCTTTTTGTTTTTGTTATTCTCTTTTTCTTCCCCTTTTATATCTACTACAATGTCATCTTTTTTAAATTTTTGCAGTGTCGGTTCTATTTTTCTCATAAGTTCAGAGGATGTAATGATTTTTTTATCAGTAGAGGCATATAAGCTGCGCACTCTTTTTCCATCTTCTTTTTTCAATGTTACAAAACTTTGTATATATTCAAAATCACATATCTCTTTTAATGCTACATATTTATCTGAGGATGGAATCTGCAGTTCTATTGTATTTATTGAATTGATGTCTTTATCAACATTACTTTCAAGCCGTATGCGGACCAAACCTTTATCATTAAACAACTTGCCATACTCACCTTTGAGGTAATATGCTCGTAATTCATTGGAAATATCCTGTTCGGTAAAACCTAATTCCTGTCCATATCTGTTTACATGTAACTTTAACTCTTTTTCGCCTAAAGTTGCATCATCAGCTATATTAAATACACCTTTGATGCCGGACAACTCTTTTTCTAAAGTTTTGAGATACGGCACAACATTCTTGCCATTTTTAGCGCTCAAGCCAATTTCAACATCATGGGCTATAACACCGGCACCAGGAACTTTTACTACAAGTTCTTCAAAATTTTGCTTTTGATCTGCCAATTCTTTTTTAATTTCTTTAGCTATTGCTTTTGCATCTTTTTTACGAGTTTGGACACTTGGATTATATTCGATTGAGAGATAAGGGCTTATATATTTATCAAAAAAGTTTTCAGGTGCTCGCTCATGTAAATCAATAAAAATATGAAACATATTTTCACCCAGTTCAGCTCTATTTTTGGCATCCATTTTGAAACCTATTACAGACGTAACAGAGGAGACATTTTCGCCATTAATATTTTTAAGTATGATATTTTCAAGTTTTGTTACAATTTTTTCAGTATCTTTAAGTTCATTATTTATATTTACTTTTCCATATACGTAAATTTGAGTATTGTCAAAATCCGGAAAAAGCTGAAACTTGGCATTTTTAATCATCACAAATTCAAGAGAAATAATGCTCAAAACAATCAAAACAAGGGAAACATACTTTCTTCTAAAAAGAAAATGCAATGCTTTACTGTACCACACATACATTTTTTGCCAAAATCGTTTTGTAAAACTTCCTTCTTTAGAAACTTTTAAAAAATCATGCGCATGTAATGGCAGGAAATAAAATGCTTCAAATAATGAAGAGAGTAAAAGCACCGTAATCATAATAGGGATTATTTTTATAAACATTCCCATCTCACCCGTCATCAGCAGCATAGGTAAAAAGGCAAAAACTGTTGTCAGTGTTGCTGTGAGCACAGCTGGAAACATCTCTGCCGCACCATTGATAACAGCTTCTTTTCTATCCATTCCCTCTTCAAGATGCCTGTAAATATTTTCAGCAACCACTATTGCTTCATCAACAAGCATCCCCAACGCAATCAATGCCCCCAAAAGAGAAAGCATATTTAAACTGTCACCGAGTATTTCAGTGACTATAAGACCTATCATAAAACTTACAGGGATTCCTAAAGCCACGACAAAAGCAATACCTCTATTTATAAAAACAAGCATGGCCAAGAAGACAAGCATTAAACCAAATACTATATTTGAAAAGACAGTATTCAAGCGGTTTTTAATCCAGACAGATGTATCTGTATAAATATTATAATCCAAGTCAGAATGTTTTGCTTCTTGTTTTTTTAAAAGATTTCTTATCTCTTTTACTAAAGCTATGGCATTACCGTTTTCACTTTTTGTTACATTAATAGAAACATTTCTCACACCATTGTAATGAGAAAGTTCTACTTCATCGCTCAATTTAAAAGAAACCTCTGCAATATCACCTATTTTAACCTTTTTTCCACCTACAGCTATGAGTGTATTGGCAACCGCTTCTTTTGTTTTTTCACCATTATATGTCGAAATATAAAGATGATTTGCTTTTTGCTTGATAGTTCCAATAGGAAAAATTGAGCTTATTTTAGAGAGCTGTGCTATGACTAATGTTGAGGAAAGTCCATAAGCTCTTATTTTTTGAAGGTTAAGTTTTATATCTAACTCTTCTTCCGCATCACCGCGAATTGTTATATCGCTTAAATCTTTAAACTTACTCAGCTCAGTTTTGAGTTCATCTGCACGTTTAAGTAACATCTCTTTTGATACATCCCCTGAGAGGGCTATTAAAACAAGAGGAAATGCATGTGTTTTAATTTTGGCAACAGGTTCATTCATATCTGCAGGCAAGTCTTTTTTAACACTGCTGACAACATCTTTAACATCATTGAGCACCGTAATGTTGTTTGAACCATTTTTGATATCTGCACTGATAATAAATGAGCCGTTTTTTATACTGCTTTTTATCTCTTCAAGCTCATCAATATTTTGCAAATCATCTTCAATAGTCTGCACAACCATCTTGTCAAGTATATCAGCCGATGTTCCTGCATAAGCGCCTTTTATGGTTATTTTATCCATATTCATAGGTGGGAAAATTTCTTTTGGAATATTTATGTATGCAAAGATGGAGAGCATAAAAATAAATAGTAATAATATATGATTTAAAAGCGGTTTATCTATAGCAAACTCTATAAACTTACGAATCACTGTAATTCCTTAAAAGAGTGTATCAAGTATTTGATTTTTAAATTTTATCGACTCAACAGAGGCACTGATGAGTTTGTTCTCTTCTTTAAGCGTATCATACTCTACTTTCAATTTTGCGATATCTCTACTTTTAAAGTAAATCTGCTGTGTAATATAAATCTTAGGAAACGCAAACATTGCTATAAATGTTAATACAAGTAACATATATAAAAAGTAATTGAGTCCTAATTTTTGTTTTGATGCTACTAATGTGTCAAGTTCATCTAATAATTCGTTCTTTTCACTCATTTTACATCCATTTGAAACAGACGCATTTTTGCACTACGGCTTCGTACATTCTCTTTAAGCTCATCTTCCTGTGCCATAATAGGTTTTTTAGTTAAAATTTTTCCCAACTGATGGTTGTTTCCACAACTGCAGCGAAACGCTTCGGGAGGACAAATACATGATTTTGACCACTTTGAAAATTCTTTTTTTACAATTCTGTCCTCAAGTGAATGAAAAGATATAATGGCTACTTTTGCTTCTGGCAGTTTTGCTTCTTCTATACTTTGCAGAAGTGATTTAAGTTCGCCAAGCTCATCATTTACCTCTATACGAATCGCCTGCATAAGAAGTGTTGCAGGATGAATCTTTTTTCCTCTAGACATATGTGGTCTTACTGCTTCGCTTAACTCTTTTGCCGAAACAAATGGACGGTTTTGCACAATAACATCTGCTATTTTTTTATAGTTTCTGAGTTCTCCATATTCTAAAAGTATTCTTTCCAATTCAGTTTTTGAGTACTCATTGACAACATTTGAAGCATTAAGTTGTGCATCTTTATCCATACGCATATCAAGATTATCGCTCTCATAAGAAAAGCCTCTCTCCTTTTGGTCAAGTTGTAAAGAAGAGACACCGATATCTGCGAGGATACCTTTTATTTCATTGGGGTTTACTTCTTGGAGTATCTCTTTAATGACAGCGGAAAAACGCCCTTTTCGTATACTAACTCTTTCTCCATACTTTTCAAGCCGTTTTGAAGAAAAATCTATGGCAGTCTGGTCTTGGTCTATTGCAATAAGTTTTATATTCTGGTTGGCTTCAAGCAGCAGAGATGAATGACCACCATAACCCATGGTACAGTCTATAACAATACCCTCTTTCAAGTCTTTAAAAGCCTCTATAACTTCTTTATATAAAACCGGAATATGTGGAATATTTTGCAAATGACACCCTATCTATAAAAATTTATTAATGATTATACAGCAAATTTGATTTAGGTTTAATTTTTTATAGTGTATGATTGAGACTTAACAAGAAAAAGGGGTCTTTTTATGATTTTACAATACCAAAATGAGCTACTCGCTTTGGCAGCAATTTTTATACTTCTACTCATTTATTTATATATCAAAAGAAAAACACTCCCTGCACAAAAAACTGCACAAGACCTCTCTCAAGAAAAAACAGCCCAAAAAACTGTAACCGATGACGTTAATAAAGTCGAAACTGTTGCGCATACGGCTCCTCAAAAAAAAGCGGAAAAACAAATAACTCCAAAACATGGAAAAATTACAAAAGATGATTTTAAACTTTTCAGCGGAAAGAGAATACTTTTAGCCGAGGACAACCTTATTAATCAAAAGGTAATTTTAGGTGTTTTAGGAGACAGCGGTATTGAAGTTGTTGTAGCAAATGACGGGCAGGAAGCACTTGACATACTGCAAAAAGACAAAGACTTTATAATTATATTAATGGATGCCCATATGCCGCAGGTCGATGGCTTTGAAGCAACAAGAATTATCAGAAAAGATTCTCAATATGATCATATAACAATCGTCGCATTGAGCGGAGACATTGCAAGTGATGACATTAAAAAGATGAAAGATGCCGGTATGAAGGAACATCTTGAAAAACCGCTAAAAATAGATGCTTTGTATGACATTCTTTATCAATATTCAAATATATCAAAAGCAGAAAAGACTTCTGCAGATTTAGAAATTCTGGACACACAAAGAGGTTTGCAAATATCTGGTAATGATGTGAACTTTTACCATGATATTTTAAAAGAATTTTTATCTACATATAGTAACTCGGCGCAAGAATTGGAAGTTTTATTAAAAAACAACAAAGCAGTCCAAGCAGATCAATTATTGCTTGACATCGTTGGTGTTTCGGCAAATATTGGTGCCGATGCACTGACTTCTTGTGCAACCGACATAAAGAATAGTATAAATAGTAATGAACCAGTAAATCTTACTGATTATAGTAAAAAACTTCAAGAGTTAATCCAAGCTATTAACAATTATTTTCTTACATGTAACTAGCTTACATATAAGAAAAAACTATTACGAATCTACACATATTAATCATTCCTTAAATAAATAATAAAATTCTTTCACGTAATGTAACACTAATTATAAAATTAAGCTAAAATCATTATGTTAGTTAATAAAATTGATTTATATCAACTTTATTAGTATCAGAAAAGACTAGAATACATATGATTCTAAAATATTAACAGAGTTCAAGGAGAGCAAAATGATAGATCCATCTATAATAAGACCAGAGATTGCATTGGATGATTTTCTACCTATATTTGTATCGTCAGCACTTGTGTTAGTTTTTGGAGGATTTTATGTTGGTATATATACTGCAGTAAAAGTTAAACTACTAAAACCATGGACTATGCTTTTTGCATACATGTTTTGGGTATTGACTGCCTATTGTTTGTATTTAATGGGAAGTTTAATGCATGTCGGGGAGTTTACTGCAAAAGCTTTAGTTGTCGCAGCAATTGGATTATTTTTACTTCCATTTGCCGTTTATTATATGCAAAATCAAGTTCATGAAGAAAATGAACATTGATAGTTAATATATATTTTGACAATAAATTTATAGGAGGATACAGTGGCTAATAAATCTGTATGGAGTGACAATCGTTTCTGGCAGCGTACAGCAACGTGGGTTACAGGTTTTGCATCAATTCTTTTAATTTGGTTAACGTTTGATACGTCAGCTCAAATTGCAATGGGAAATGATCAAGATTTACAAAATAAGGTGACGAAGAGGGTTCCAGGACCTACCGTTATAAATTACAAAATTACGTATGAAATGAGCGCTAAACGTGGTCATGAAGTTCCGGTGATTGGGGAAAAAGAAAAGTTTTTTGGTCGTGATGACTATTCTGAAGAAGAAGCTGGTGCTTTACTTCACTTAGGTAAACTCGGTTCACAAGCGAAAAACTGTATGGATTGTCATACACTTTTAGGAAATGGCGCTTACTATGCACCAGATTTAACAAAGGCATGGTTAGACCCAGCATGGGGACCAGATGGTGCTATGCAGGCTTTAACAGGAAAAAGTACAAAAGAAGAAGCTATGGCTGAATTCTTACAGCACCCGGACCAATACCCTACACATGCTCGTATGATGCCGGATTTAGGCATAACAGCAAAAGAGGCTAAAGGTTTAGTTGCATTCTTGAAACATATGTCATCTATAGACACAAATGGCTTTCCAAGAAACTTTGGAAAAATAAAAGGAGCAGTTCATGGCAAGTAAATATTTAACAGGTGCCGGAAGTGAATCAAAACAGTTAGCAACATGGTATTTTACTTTTGCAGCTATTATTTTTGGCGCTCAATTACTTTTTGGGTTAGTGGCAGCGATTCAGTATGTAATGCCTGGTTTCCTTTATGGGGTTCTAGACTTTTCAATTGCTAGAATTATACATATTAATGCACTCGTTGTTTGGATGGTATTTGCAATGTTTGGTTCTGTTTACTGGTTACTACCAGATGAAACAGGAATCGAAACTGTTGGTATCAAAATTGGAAAGCTTTTATTTTGGATTTTTGCAGCGGCAATCGTTGTAGTTGTTCTTGTATACCTATTTATCCAAGTAGGTCCTGCAGATGCAACAACTATCTGGTTTATTACAGAAGGGCGTGAGTATATTGAAGCACCTCGCTGGGCTGACTGGGGTATCGTTGTTGTTGCATTAGGATTTGTTGGAAATTTATTTTTAACAGGTATGAAAGGTAAGCAAACTGGTATCGTAACAGTTCTAATGGCAGATATGATTGCTTTCGCAGGTCTTTATTTAGCCGGTATGTTTTTTACAGACAATATTTCAGTTGATCAGTACTGGTGGTGGTGGGTAATCCACTTATGGGTTGAGGCTACTTGGGAAGTATTTGTTGGTGCGATTGCTGCATATGCTCTTATTACTATGATTGGCGCACACCGTAAAGTTGTTGAAATGTGGTTATGGATTGAGGTAGCTATGCTGTTTGGTTCAGGTATTCTTGGTCTTGGTCACCACTATTTCTGGATTGGAACACCTGAGTATTGGTGGGAAATCGGGGCACTATTCTCTGCACTAGAGCCATTACCGCTTGTAGCAATGTTTATCCACGTACTTTATGACTGGGGTAAAGAGACAGGTATCCAAATTGCAGAAGGCAGTGAAGGTCATTCCATTACTGGTCATACTGTTAACAACAAGCCAGCATTTACATGGGTTGTACTTAATGCATTCGGTAACTTTTTAGGTGCCGGTATTTGGGGATTTTTCCACACATTACCGCAGGTAAACCTTTATACACACGGTACACAGTTTACTTCAGCGCACGGTCACCTTGCATTCTTTGGAGCATATGCAACTATTCTTATAGGTATGATGTATATCGCTGTTCAAGGTACAAATGGCATCAAAGTACTCAAAAATACAAAAGCTTCTATTTGGGCTGTTAGTATGATTACTAGTGGTGTTGTAGGAATGGGTATCGCTCTAACAATCGCAGGATATGTACAAGTTCTTGTATCTCGTGCACAAATGGGTGCAACATGGGCAGCATACTTTGACGGACAAAGCGGAATGTGGTTTTCTCAAGCAATGGACTGGAGACTTATTATGGGTACAGTTACATTCTTAGGTTTCATATTCTTGGCAAAAGATTTACTTACTACTGGTAAAAACCCAGTACATGAAAGATAAGGAGATAAAATGTTTGAACCATTTACAGATGTTGTGCCTAGCTTTTTTGGCTGGCTCAACCAAGGTCCTTTAACGTTAACAATTTTTCTACACACTGTGATAATACTTCCAATGATTTGGATTTATTTTCAAGAGAAAAAACGTTTAGAAAACGAGAACTAGTCGGTATTGACTCCTTATTCGGAGTCATACCTAGTCATATTTTAGAAGGAGAAATAAAATGAGATTAAATAAATTAGTTACATCAGTAGCAGCTTTAGCAGTTGTCAGCTCAGGTCTATTTGCAGGCACTTCACATATGAATGTTGCAAAAATGTTCGAAAAAGAGTGTCAAGGGTGTCACGGTCCAAACCATGAAGGTGGTGTTGGTGCGGATTTACGTCCAAATAAAATAGCTAAGAAAAATGCTTATACTTTATCAGAGGTCATTCTCAATGGTCGTCCAGGTACGGCAATGCCACCATTTAATGAAAAGATGAATCAGGCAGATGCTCAAAAAATGGTTGATTATCTTCAACATTTTAAAGGCAAAAAAATGTCTGTTCTTTCAATGGAAGCTGTAAAAGCTGGTTGGAAAAAACTCAATGATAGAACTGCATTATTGAAGAAATATCCACATGCTGTTGATGTTAAAAAAGTCACAGACATTTGTTTTGTAACTGAAAGAGATGCAGCACGTGTTGTTTTTATTGATGGAACAAGTGGTAAAGTTTTATCTAAACACCCTGCCGGTTTTGCTGTACACGTAACTGTGACAAATAAGCGTCAGCCACGTTATGCTTACTCGATCTCTCGTTCAGGTTTAGTAACAATGTTTGACCTTGCTTCAAAAGGGCAACAAAAAATTGCTCAGGTACAAGTTGGTTCTGACTCTCGCGGTCTGGCAGTTTCACCAGATGGTAAATACCTTATGGCAGGAAACTATGTACCGGGTGGAGCAATTCTTATGGATGCAATGACTCTTGAGCCATTAAAAGTTTATCCTACTTCATCTGTAATTAATATGGACGGAGACATCGGTTCATCTCGTGTTGCAGGTATTTATGACACTCCATACGGACCATATATTGCATTTGCTCTTAAAGATGCGGGACATGTGTATATTGTAGATTATTCTAAACCTAATTTCCCAATCGTTGGAGATATTCCAAATATTGGTAAAATTCTTCATGATGGTTTTGAAAATGAGGGTAAAGAGATTGGTCGATACTTAATGCAAGCATCACAAGGTTCTGATGTTATGGGTGTAGTTGACTTTAAAACTAAATCTTTAGTTGCTAAAGTTTACACTGGTCCAGGAAGCAAGCCGCACCCAGGACAAGGTTCATCTTGGTATAATGACAGATATGGTCAGCTTTATGCTACAAACAGCATGAATGTTGGTGATGTTGTTATTTGGGACAGCAACTGGGATGTTGTAGCTCATGTTAGAACTGCAGGTGGTGGTCTTTTTGTCGGTACAAGTGAACATACACCATTTATCTGGTCTGATAATGTTTTAGGTGGTCCGGACAACTGGAATAAAATTCATCTTATCAATAAACAAACTTTAGAAGTTGATAGAATTTTAACTGTTGGTACTAAACAAGGTACTATCACTGATCCTGTTACTCATAAACTTCTTTACAAATGGAAAGTTCCAACTGTAAAAAATAAAAAAGGTAAAGTTGTAGTTCCTCGTATCTTACATGCTGAACCTGCTAACCATGGTCACTGGACAATGGTTTCTGAGTGGAATGCTGGTCGTATCGGTATTTATGAAGCTAAAACTGGTAAATTTGTTAAATACATTAAAGGTTTAACAACACCTACTTTTACTTACTCTATCGAGCATAGACAATCTATTCCTGGTGCATAAGCTGCACTTCTAATTTCTCCCCCTTTCGGGAGAAATTTTCTTCAAATTCTTCTTCAAAACTAATAATTTTATAAATAATTCTTATATTCTTTTTCCTAAACGAACTCCTATGAAATTACGAAATTTTCGGCTTTCTAAGCTATATTTCAAGCTATATTTTGCTAGAATATATATACTAAAAAGAAAGAAGTACAAATGAAAAAAATTACAATTTTAATAGCTTTGCTCTTCTCTTTTGCTTCTGGGCATGACTCAGACGGCAAAAAAGTTTTTCAAACCTACTGCTGGGGATGCCATCATCAAACAGCAATGGCTTTTGGCCCTCCATTTTCTCAAATTGCAGCAAAAAGAAGCAAAGCCGAAATCGAAGCCTACATCGCTTCCCCAAAATCCATGTATAAAGCTTTCGGCTATAAGCGAACGGTTATGACACAGCTGCATCTCAATGCAAAAGAGCTGGATGCCATCAGTGACTATATTCTCTCATATAAAGGAAAAAAATAATGTTTAGATTGTCAAATCTCATATCTTCCGTTGTCGAAGATAAAAAAGAGAGAGTTTTAGACGGGAGCATTGCTATATGGAACTTTACAAACCGCTGTAATCTTTCGTGTCTGCACTGTTACTCCAAGTCAACTTTGGATGAAGTAGATACTTTAACAACCGAGCAGATTAAAAAAACTATTTTAGAGATGAAAGACAACGGCGTCAAATTTATCATATTCTCAGGCGGAGAACCGCTTACAAGAAAAGATTTGTTTGAAATAGCTGATTTTTGTAAAGAAAACGGTATTATTACCTATCTTTCCAGTAATGGTCTTTATTTTACAAAAGGCAATATTAAAAAAATTACAGATACCTTTAACTATGTCGGCGTAAGTATAGACGGTGATGAAGCAACACATGATTATTTTAGAGGTCTTAAAGGCGCTTTTAAAGAGACATTAAAATCTGTTTTACTAGCCAATGAAACAGGCGCAAAAGTCGGCATACGATTTACAATGACAAAAGATACAATCGACTCACTCGAGTATATTTTTGATTTGGTCGAAAAACATAACATTCCAAAAATATATATTTCTCATTTGGTATATTCCGGGCGAGGATTAGATAACTTAAAAATGGACTTAACAAAAGAGCAAAGAAGAAAAGCAGTTGATTTTATACTAGACAAAGCATTTGAGTATTATGATACCGGACGTGACATAGAAATAGTAACCGGCAATATGGAAATGGATGCTGTTATGTTTTTAAATAGATTTGCACAAAAATATCCACAGCTCAAAGATAAAATGAGGGATAGACTTGTCAAATGGGGCGGAAATTCCGCAGGACGTAAACTTTTAAATATAAACAGTGAAGGAGATGTACGCCCTGACCCGTTTTTTCCTTTAATAGTAGGAAATATTATCAATCAGGATTTTGGCGATATCTGGCAAAGCGGTCAACTCTTAGATGAACTGAGAATTCATCCAAGAAAACAAATCAGCGGTATCTGCAGTACATGTAAGCAGATAGACATATGCAACGGCGGTTCACGCGCTCGTGCTTATGCGATAACAGGCGACTTATGGAGTGAAGACCCGTCTTGTTACTTAAATAAAGAAGAAAGAGAGAATATTTAACCATGATAAAAAAGTTATTACTTGGAGCTATTACAGCGACCTCATTATATACAAATGTTTGTGCACATGAAAAAGTTTTCGTAGTTGAGAGAGAGAGCAGCTCTATTGCAGTCATAGAAGACGGATTGCCGAGAAATCATATGAAAAATATGCACAATATGAACCATGGAGTTATGAAATTTTATGGAGATGATGGTTATCTTATATCACGTGACGGTTATATAATGAGATTTGATCCACGCAGTGAAAAAAAGCTCAATGAATATAAAACAAGTAAAAGTGCCATTGGTTTTGTCATTAACAAAAACTATGTAGCCGTTGCCAATTATGATGACAAAAGTGTAGATATTCTTACACGGGATTTAAAACCAATAGAAAAAATCAAGACAGGCTCACGTAACGTGGGAATAAAAATCTATAAAAATTACCTTGTTTTTTCTGAAATGGACAATGATACCATCGCCATTTATGAAAATACAAACAAAGGCAAAGGCAAACCTCATTTTAAACTTGTCAAAGAGTTTAAAAATGTTGGTGTGATGCCTTTTGATGCCATGATAAAAGGTGACAAATATATCAATGGATTTTTTCAGTCCCCATGGTTTGGTGTTGTAGACTTGGACACGCTCAAGTTTGAAAAAATTCAGCTCAAACTCGATGACAGAAAACCGGTACTTAAAGTTCCACACTTTGGATTTTGGTCTATCAGTGATTCTAAAGTATTTATTCCCGCAGTAGGTGACAATAAAGTTTTTGTCTACACGCCGGATTTTAAATTTATTAAAGCTATTACAACAGAAGGTTTACCAGTATTTACAGCACTCTCTCCTGATAAAAAATATTTGGCAGTTACATTCAGCGGTAAAAAGTTTCCTGTTATTCAAATTATAGATACAAAAACATTAAAAGTTATCAAAAGATTTGAATTTGACGGAAAAGTATTACATGTAAGATGGTCTCAAGAAAAACCTGAACTATATGTCTCTGTAAATGACACAAATAAAGTGGCAGTTTTAAATACAAAAGGATGGTGGTTAAAACGTGAAATATTCACAATACAAAAACCATCAGGAATTTTTATCTATGAGGAAAGTAAATAATGAGTAGAGTATACTTAACCGGAGCTGGACCTGGGGATATAGAACTTTTAACTATGAAAGCACACAGAGTTATTACAGAGGCTGATGTTATAATTTATGACCGTCTGGCAAATCCGCAATTACTCGAAATGGCAAAAGACGGATGTGAATTTGTATATGTCGGCAAAGAGGATGGCAGACACACTCTTCCTCAAGATGAAATAAATGAGGTTATATATCAAAACGCGCTTAAACATAATGTTGTCGTACGTTTAAAGGGTGGAGACCCTTTTGTATTTGGACGCGGCGGTGAAGAAGGTGCCTATCTTCAAGAAAGAGGTATCAAATTTGAAATAATTCCGGGAATCACATCTGCTGTAAGTGTACCTGCATATGCAGGTATCCCTGTTACACATAGAGGAGTTGCCGTCAGTTTTAGAGTTGTAACCGGGCATGAATCACCAAATAAAGAAACATCACAAATTCCATGGGAAAATTTTAAAACAGATGACACGATTGTCTTTCTTATGGGACTGCACAATCTCAAAAAAATATCTTCAAAATTAAGAGAAATAGGAAAACCTAAAGAGTATCCATGTGCTGTAATTTCACGAGGTACGACAAAAGATCAAAGTGTTGTTGTCGGCACATTAGAAGATATTGTGCAAAAAGCCAAAGGAGTACCTACTCCGGCACTAATTATAGTTGGAAAAGTTGTTCAACTTAGAGAGCAACTTGATTGGTTTAATACATAGTTAATAATTTTGTAAATTATACTCTTTCCACAATATAGAAGCCTCTTGGCTTCCGGCTTCAATCGCTTTTTTTGCCCACTGCTTCGCTTTTTTGAATTTTTCTTGCTCTACATAAATTTCACTCAGTAGATAATATGCGCCTATATCACCCTCTTTTGCATTTTGTTCAAGCCATAAAGCAGCTTTATCAAAATCCATTGCCTGCATGTAAATACGCCCCACATTTTGCACAGCTTTTTTGTGTCCTGCTTTGGCAGCAACTTCCAAAAGCTGGGCTGCCTTTGAAATATTTTGATCTACTCCGTAACCGTTATAATACATCAGTGATAAATTATAGGTTGCATTTATGTTTCCATGCTTGGCTTTTGTATCCAATATACTGAAAGCTTTTTTATAATTTCCTGCATTAATTGCATCCATCGCAGCATCAGAGGATGCATACAGGATAGATGTCAATAATAGAAGTATAGTCATTAATTTTTTCATGCTAATTCCTGTTTTATACATAATACAATAATGAAGAGAGTAACAATGCACCCAAAAATGTTATAACAATCATAACAGTACGTTTTTGTGATTCTTTTATATTATGATGCTGTTCCAAATAATCACTCAGCCAAATGCCCGGATAGATTGTAAAAATGAACATTGGAAAAGTCATCACCAAAATAATCATAATATCGTGCGCTGTCATTCAAATTCCTCTAAATTAAATTTTTCTTTAGAATTATTATTATATCATATAACAAAGGGGTTAGCTATGAAAAAAATTATAATTTCAACCATTTCAATAGTTTTAAGCGGTGTTATTTTTAATGCCTGTTCAACAACATCTATGAATGCAGAAGATACAAAAACTGCTTCATTTACACATTTAGAACATGAGATGCCATTAGGAAAGGTTCATAAACTGATTTTAAAAGCAGGTGAAGAAAATGGCTGGAGAATGACTGAATTTAAAGAAAATGAGCTTATTGCTGAAAAAGAAGAAAATGGCAGTATGAAAGCAGTAACTATTACTTTTACCCAACATTATTTTGGTATTTCACCAAAAGACAGTGATTTACACGAAGCAATAGAAAAAGAGCTAAATAACTAGTTATATTTCTCTAATTTTGATACACTTTATAAGATAATTTATAAAGGTATAAAATGGATTTTTTTAAGTATATACATGCAGTCGGCACCGGTCCCAAAGGGAACAGAGACTTAAGTTTTGAAGAAAGCAAAGACATGATGCAGCAGGTTTTAGACCAAAGCGTGCCGAGTGAGCAGATTGCTGCATTTTTACTTGGCTGGAGGCTGAAGCCGGAGACAACAGAAGAGTTTCGCGGAGCACTGGCTGCATGTGATGAACAGACACAAAAAGAAAACGTACCAAATTCTATAGAACTCGGCTACCCGTTTGACGGCAAAGCAAAAAATCCATATATTTTTCCGCTTGTTGCAAGAATGCTTGAAAAAACAGACCTCAATTTGGTCATAATGGGTGATGAGAAGCAACCGGCAAAAGACGGTATTACCATTAAAAACATATGTGAAAATATATCTTTACATAAAAACATCAAATATTTTGACAGAAAAAACTACCTTAACAAACTTCATAATCTTACCAATACAAGAAATAAATTAGGACTTAGAAGCGGTTTTAACACTATAGAAAAACTACCAAAAGTTGCCAACAGCAGTTATGCCATTACAGGGGTATTTCATAAACCTTATGTCAAGAAATATGTTGAAATTTTCTCAGATAAATATGAAAGATTTGCACTTATTCAAGGGAACGAAGGAACACCGGAACTCTTCAGTAAAGGCCGTTTATGGATTGCAAAGGGAGATGATGTAGAGGAAATAATAATAGACCCAAAATATTACGGCATTCACTATCAAAAATCATGGGATAAAATAACACTTCAAGACTCACTAAATCAGCTAAACAATCCTTCTGACGAATATTTGAAACTAGCACAGTTAAATGCTGCCGTATATCTTTTTATAGCACAGAAATATGATAGTATTGAGGAAGCTTTTGAGGCTTTAAATTAGTTATACCAATCTCCGTTAAAAGAAAAACATTGAATAATATGTTGAATGTCAAACTTCGCAATTGATGCACTGCATTGAGGCAATTCATTATTATCAAGGATAAAGAGTGCAGGATATTGTGTTGTATAAAGCATTTCTATAGGATAACTCTCTTTTTGCCCTTCTTTTATTATAACAAAAACAGCATACTTGTTAATAGCCAAGGATATTGCTTTATTATGAATAATTTTTGCAAGTTCTACATTGCACTGCGGACAATTCTTTTTCGTCAAAAAAACGACCAAAGATTTTCCTGCTTTTAGAGCCTTTGCATGTGCTTTTTCATAAGAACTCTCCACCATAAAAGCATTAGCATAGAAAGTCAAAAGAGTAATAATAACTATACTTTTAATCAAACTGCTTCTCTACTTCTTTGATTGTAATAATGGGAGGATCAGTCAACTGGGGATATGCCGCCTTGACTATATTTGTTACCCATTGCGGATAAATTCTAAAGTTGAGTTTTATCTCTACACTCAATGGATACTGGATATTTTTAGGAAGTGTAAATCTTTCTACAACTCTTTTGCCTGCCGGTATTCTTGTATCTTTTAATAATTTTTCATACCGCCAAAAAAACAACCCTACCGGTTTCCCGTTTTTATCGCCAAAAATCTTGTTATAAATGATAGAATTTTTTTCTATATCGCCCTTTTTATCAAGTTTTCCACTGCTGAATACAGTTTTGCCATTGCTGTCTTTTACTGTTATGTCAAGCCATAACTCTCTAAAGTCAGCTGCCCCTGTTGGAAGTTTATGCCCTGCTCCTACATTTTTCACACCCACAAAAAGCTGATTGTTTTTTAAAGCGACATCTAAAGCTGCTGATGTTTTTAAAAGTTCTATAGACTGCTGTTCATGTTCCTTGCTCTTAAGTCCTGCCAGAAAATGATTTGCTCCGGTAAAATAGTGTGTTTTTATTGCCTTTTTTTTCTTGCCGCCCACTGTAGAAGTACCGCTTTGCCCAATAAACTCTCCATCTTTTATATAACTCATATGACAATCAAGGCATTCCTTATGTTTTTTAGGGTCTTTTGATTTGTTAAATGAAGACTCTTTCCACTGCTCATAAGTAGAGACTACTTTTTTTTGCGAATGCGGTAAAAACTCATTATGACAAGATGCACAGTATTGGCTTTTTTTATACAAAGGCTTCATATATTCTTCTTTGTGAACTGTCGGCTTGGCATTAATAAGCTTATGACTTATCCAAACTTCTGCCTCGGAATGAGAGTCTTCAAAGAGGTATTTCTTTCTTTTACTGAGGCTGAGTGCATAAGAGCTGTTCCCTTTTGGTTTTGCATCGACTATTCTATGACAGGCTATACACGAAACACCCTGCTCTAATCTGTTTGGATGCACTTTATATTCATTTATAAGATTTTGAGACCCGCTGACAAAAAGAGGCTCCGGCATAATATTATCTTTCATAAAGTGTGTTGTTCTTTCTTGATGCATACTCACAGCACTCGGATTATGGCATCCCATACACCATTTTCTAAACTCTTTGCCTCTATCCATTTCTGCCAAATTTTCAAGCACCATATAATATGGATTTGAATCTGCCAGATGTCTATGATTTGAATCAGCCCATTGTTGAAAAATCTTTGGATGACACTCTTTACATGTAGTGGAATTCGTCCAGTCTATATTATGGTATCTTTTTACACCATCAGCATAAACAATATTTGTAAGCTTTTCCTCTTTTGCATAAGAGTTACTCGGCAGAAACAGGATAAATACAGATGCGACAACAGAAGCATATTTTAAGAGAAAATATTTCTTTAAATGCACAATCAACAATAAAACAAGAACAAAAGAGCCGTAAAGATGAATATAATAAGAGAGAAGACCAAAAACATCTCCTCCTCTGTTTCCAACTAAAAAGAGATAAACTCCGCTTACAATAATAATAAAAAAGACCAGCCCGAATAAAACACCACTCAAACTTTTATGCTTGAACTGCACCATGCTTTCTTTGATGTGTTTATATAAAAAAGGTAATACAAACAAAACAGTCACAGCGATAGAACCAAATACATGTAGAAACTCAATAACTCTGAAATAGGACCATATTACATGAAAGTAGTCCATTAATAAAATACCGCTTAGAAACATAAAAAGCATATCAAGGTTTATCAATAATATTTTCATTTTAATTCCTTATACTCTACTACATCACCCTCAAGTGACTTTAAAAAGGCAACAAGCTCATCTATCTGTACTTCTGTCAGTTCCATACTGAGTTGATATTTTCCCATTATACGTACAGCCTCACGTATATCAAATACAGCCCCATTATGAAAATAGGGAGAAGTTTTCGTAACATTTCTTAAAATTGGCACACGAAAAAGTTGATTATTGTCTTTGCCTAAATACTCACCTTTATTTTCAAAAGGGTACCTGTGATATTGTTTAAAATTAAAGTTAAATGCAGCAACATCTCTTCCTATATACTCTGTACTGAAAATTCCCGTAACATCAATGATATGGTTATAGTTACGTACAGGAAACTTTTGTATTGTCTGTCCACCGACTGTTATACCGGTATGACAACCCTTGCAGCCAAGTTGTATAAAATTTCTAAACCCTCTTTTTGCTTCTTCACTCAGTGCTTGATTGTCTCCTTCTAAAAATCTGTCATAGGCACTTCTTATAAGCAGTGTCTTTTGATAAACATCCAATGCCTTTTGTAGATTTTCAAATGTTACACCATTTGTAAAAACCTGTGCAAATATTTGTTTATAAGCAGTATCGTTTTTCAATCTTTTAACTACTTCTGCGGATGTAAGATTCATTTTGTATTTATCATGTATCATAGGAGCAACGGCATCTAGTGAAGTTTTGGCTGAGCCGTCCCACATTCTGTACTTTGCCAGGGCAGAATTCAAAATTGTAGGTGTATTTAAATGATTTGGGGCAGTTCTGCCTTGCACTCCTATAGCAGTTGCGAGTCTATCCGAACCGCTTTCATCTTTTATATGACAAACCATACAGTCTGTTTTACTCTGAGGATGACTGATATCATCTAAAAACTGATTTTTATTATGAGGATTTTTACCTAAAAGGTGACAGGATGCACAACTGATGGTTTTATCACTTGAAAGAATTGTATCAAAAAAAAGTTTTTTTCCAAGTGTAACTTTTTCTTTTGTAATAGGGTTTTCTTTAGAATCAAGAAGTTTTAAAAATGCATCATATTCTTTTGGAATAGGATGCATTCCCCTACTCAGAGCAATTTCGCGTAACTGTTCGTCACTATAAGTCTTTTTTGGTTTTTTCGGTATTAAATAGGGAAGGACTTCTATCCAGGCAACAATAATAATTATTGCTAATAAACTTAATCGCAACATATTAAACTCCCTTCTTACATGTAATTAAATTCCGAAAAACTTCTTCAACCAGTCTCTTTCTTTTTGTGTTTGAATAAATATTTTGCTAACAGTTTGGTTGTTATCGCCTAGCACAACGACATCATTTTCAACAATTTTTAAATGATTTTTTCCCCACTGTTGGTCAAGTTCATCCATTCGGTAGAGTGAATCTGCAGCGTCAGGTTTTTCTTTTGTTCCAGTCCTACTGTCAATTATTGCTAAACCGCCAATTGTCTTTTCAAACTTATATGGGCTGTACACTTTAATTTCTTTATAAATTCTATGTGGTTTGGCATCCGGCGTAGCCTTTTGTATGGCTATAAAACCTATTGCAAAAAATGCGAATAACAGTCCTAGAAACAATCCTTTTTTAGCGTTCATTTACTTACTCCAATTTTCTATATAGTTTTTTGCTTTTTCATCAAGCATTTTCATTCTCTCTTTGCCTTTAGGCAAACTTTTACGTAATGCCTTCATCTCTTTTAAAAACTCAGATATTGTGTTTGGAATCATATTTTGCAAATATCTTCTCAAATGTTTTGCCATAGCGGGAGATGCTCCTGAAGTTGATACTGCAATTGTTAAGTCACCCTTTTTTATATATGAGGGAAAAATAAAATCACAATAATCCACCGAATCGACAGCATTACACAAGCAGTTATATTTTTTTGACTCTTGAAATATCTCTGCCTGGAGTTCTATAGAGTCTACTGCTACTATGACAACAGCAAATTCTTTTATATCACCCTCTTTGTATGCACGTTTTTCATACTCAAGATTTTCACTCTTTATGCGTTGGAGCATTTCATCAGAATATTCCTGCGCTATTACATGTATATCTTTTGTAAAGTCTAAAAGATGATCTAATTTTTCATATGCAATATTTCCTCCGCCTACGATGAGAATTTTTTTATTGTCAAGTTTTAAAAATGCGGGGAAATAAGCCATATCCAAATATCCTCAATTAAGTTTTTGTAATGTAATCATAACATATAGAACCATAAAGTTATTGACAAATATCAATTTAAATTCAGATAAAGATAGATACAATCATTATGCTAAAAAATTAAATGAAAGTTACAAAGATGAAACAAGAAATACTCTCAAGAATACAAAAGAAATTTCCATTGGTGCAAAAGCCTTTTGAGGTCATTGCAAATGAACTTGGCATGAGTGAAGGTGAAGTGTTAGAGATACTTCAAGCAGAAAAAAAAGCAAATATTATACGACAGACTTCTGCCATATTTGACACAAAACGATTGGGATATAAGTCTTCTTTGGTTGCTTTTAAAATTCCTGAGGAAAATATCAGCGCAGCCGTAAAAATTATTAATTCACATCCCGGTGTTTCTCACAACTATGAAAGAAATCATGATTTTAACATCTGGTTCACTATGGCAGTTGCCCCTGATTCTTCATTGGGTCTGGAAAAGACTATAGAAGTACTTGCAGAGCTTACGGATGCGGATGATTATATTGTGCTTCCGACATTGAAACTCTTTAAAATCAACGTAAAACTCAATACAACCGGAAAAGATGAGAAAAAAGAAGAGGTAAAAAAAGTTGTTCATACCGATATAGAACTCACGCCTTTACATCATGAAATCATTCAAAGAGCACAGTATGATATTGATTTTGTCAGTGAGCCATTTGCAAACATTGTCAATGAACTTGATATAGATTATGAAACATTCTTTAATATTCTACAAGAACTGCAAGAAGCTGGCGTCATGAGACGTTTTGCCTCAATTTTAAATCACAGAAAAGCCGGTTTTAATGCAAATGCCATGGTTGTTTGGGATGTAGATGAAGAAATAGGTGAAGAGATAGGAGCAAAAGCAGCGGCTTTTTCTGCTGTAAGCCACTGCTACCTGCGTCCAAAATATGAAAATTGGCCATATAATCTTTTTACAATGGTTCATGGAAAAACAACAGAGGAAACAAATGCGATGATTGAAGAGATGGCACAAGAGATCCAGTCAAAATCACACATGCCACTGTATTCATCAAAAGAGTTTAAAAAAGTACGTATAGAATACTTCACACCAGCTTTTGCCGAGTGGGAAGAAAAACACACAACAGTCGCTTAAAGGAGCATATATTATGGAAAGATTTTTTGAATTAGAAATAGCATATATTGTAATAGGCATATTTTTTCTCGTTATTACAGCTTTTGTAACCACAAGAGACTTTATGCCCAAAGGTGCCTTCAAAAAAGGTATGACTGGTATATTTGCCATATTTGCAATTATGATAGGCATTCATTACTTTGTGACAACAAAAAGAATGAATGGTGTCAAAGAAATTTTCAATGAAGGCAAAACTATCATATGTGAAAATAAAATGAGAAGAACAATCTCACAATCTGTTTTAATTTCTAAAGAACTCGGCTGGAAACTTGATGGTGATTACTTTAAAAATCCAGACTTTATAAGAGATTTTCATACGGCAAGATGTGTAGACTATTCGCCTATTGCACCAAAAGATCAAAAACAAAATGATAAATAGATTTAAAAGATACGGTATGGCTATTGTCTTTTTGCTTCTAGTAATAGCCTTGATGCTATTAGGAACTTTAGGCGTTAAAGATTTTGGAGATCAAATGTTTAAAGATGCAAATATAAGTATCACACCTGAAGGAGAAAGGATAAAGTTATGAGTTTAACACTTTTACTGGCTATAGGTATAGTTATTACAATTATATTTCACTTTATAGGTGTTTATGCGGGGGCTAAAAAAATAGTCTGGATTGCTATTGTTCTTATATGGGCGGCTGTAATTTCTGTTGCGACAAGTGAAGTAAAACCAAAAGCATATGATGAGATAAAACAGATGCAAGGAAAATATTCTGACACTGATAAACTTATCAAAGAGGCTATACCTAATGTATCAGTATATGAGATGATAGTGATAAAAAACAGTTTTTTAAAACATGAGCCTAAAGAGTAGGCTCATAGAGTATTAAGCGCCTAATGCCTTTTTAACATTATCATCAGCCATTGTAATATTCCACTCCGGCTCCCAGACAACTTCTACATCAACACTTTTAACATTTGGCAGTTTTTCTACTGCTTCTTTTACCCATTGTAAAATCATTTGATGCAGAGGACATGCTTTTGTGGAAAGTGTCATAGTAACTTTTACATTTCCTTCATCATCACTGCTTGCATCATATATAAGCCCCATCTCCACCAAATTAAAGCCGACTTCCGGATCTATTACTGTTGAAATTGCTTGAAATAATTCATCTTTTGTATACATACTCATTTTTTATCCTTTATTTAAAATTTATCATATAGAGCATACTTCTTACAAAAGCAAGTCCACCAAAAAATAAGAATGATGCACCTCCGTGTAATAAAGTCTCGCTCTTTGTTAAAATAGCAAATGTTACCAAAACTACACCTATACTTGAAAATACAAACTGTGCCTGAGAACTTTTGTATGGCACCATATCTGCAAGCATCGGAATTTTTTGTTTTCCAACGAGTGGAGAAAACCTTTCAAACCAAACCAAAAATGGAATAATTTTATAAATATGCCCAGTAATCATAAATCCGAAAAATCCAAAAAACAATACCCATGCAGATGCTAATAAAAACACCTCTTTATGCAGTAAAAAATACACTATAGCCAAAAGTAATGCTACCAACATTGCAGAATATGCGAACATCATGGATATGGCATAAATATCATTCTCTTTTCTTGGTCGCGTTTTATAGATGATATAAATAATATAAAAATAAAAAGGCAATGCAAGAAATGATAAAAAGTAGCCTATATATTCCAAAACCTTTATATTTAAAAGTGCAGAAAATATAACACTTGCGACGCCTAAGCTCATCAAGGTTATTGATATTCTAAGGGGCGTTAATGAAAAACTATGAGAAAGTGTAAACATTGGCACTAAAACGATAGAAAGCCCCATAATAGTAATACCAATATAGCCACCAATAACTGAGTAAACATGAGCACGAAGCATTTGTGAAATATCCAAAGAAATTGTTCCAGCATACGAAAGTGCCATTAGTAAACCAAAAATAATTCCAAAAAATAAAAATGTATTTGAGATCAAAACACTACTCATAACCAAATTAAGTTTTTTTACTTTTTTAATTGTTAAAAATATTTCACCGACAAAAATCATCATACTTATAAGCACAACTGTCCCACCATAAGGCAGTAAAGCAGGTGAATATAAAAATCCAACTACCATCAACAGTGTACCAATAAGAAGAAGCGGCCAAATAGCATAAAAAAGTTCTACACCAAAATGCCCTACTTCAAGCACAACAGGTACAAGCTGAGCCATAGCCCCAAAAATAGTCATCATTACAAATCCCAATAAAAACAGGTGTGTAAAACTGATAACAGCAGGCGATGTATAAACTAAGTCTTGTGCATGAAATAAAAAAACGGCTAATGTTGCTAAAACATAAAAGAAGCCCCCAATCATAAAGAAAGGAGCTATAAGTTTAAACGGGGGTGCAAAATCTTGCGAAATGCTATTCATTTTATTTGACTATCCTGCACAAGAAGTTTGTGTTAAATCAGATTTTGCAGCGGCATCATCATTATAAGAAAAAACAACTTTAACCAAACCGTCATCTAAATCTTCAATTACATACTTTACATCATCTTCAAGCTTTGCAAACAATCCTCCCGGTGCCTTGTGGTTTATCATAACCAGCGTGTCATTTGTTCCTTTAATCAATCCCAAACCGGCCATTGCGTTAACCATTGGATGTGGTGGACCCTCTTTTGATGTATCAAAGTAATATGTACTCTGTCCGTCTTTTTCTAGTTTGTAAAAATCAACAGTAGCACCGTCAACAACTATTTTTTCTGCTTCACTCGGAATATGTAACATTATCAATCCTTTTACAATAATATTTTGTGATTGTAATCAAGAAAGATAACACAGGAATTGATTTATATCAATAAAGATAACAAATATCATTCAAAAAGTATCGTAAGTGCCTCTTTATTGACAATTTTATAAGAACTGTCTTCTTTTTCTACAAAACCTAATTTTGTAAATTTTTTAAGTATACGAGAAAGTGTCTCCGGTGTCATATGCAAATACTGTGCAAGTTGATTGTTTTTCATCTTGAGTGCATCATCATTTTCACATATATATTTTGCGACTCTTGCCGTAGAGTCCAAAACAACATTCAATGCTATCACGTTATCAAGATATTTAATCTTTTGTGTCAGAGATTTAAAAAGAGCACAGGCGACATCTTCATTTGCAAAAAAGTATTCCCTGAATTTATCAAAATCTATTTCTAAAACACTTCCGTCACTCTCAAATGCAGCAGAAGCGGGATAAGGAATTCCCTCAAATACCGCCATCTCTGCAACCAGATTTTTAGGTCTGAATCTATGCAGTACAATTTCATTGTTTTTCGGGTCAATTTTGTAAATTTTAACAACACCCTCAAGCACCATTGTCAAGTGCTGGGCTTTGTCTTTTTCATAAAAAAGAATCTCCCCTTGGGAAAAAGTTCTTTTTCTTGAAATTGAAAGTAATAATTTCAACTCTTTTTCATCTAAATTTTCAAAAAAGTTTATGCTTTTTAATTCATCTATACTCAACATTATCTTATCTGCCCGTTTCCGTAAACTTTGTACTTATATGTAGTCAGTCCTTCTATGCCCATAGGTCCCCTGGCGTGAAGTTTATTGGTACTTATCCCCACTTCTGCACCAAATCCAAAGGCTCCGCCGTCTGTAAAACGTGTAGAAGCATTAACATATACAGCTGCGGCGTCAATGTTATTTAAAAATTCTTCTGCCGTTGTAATATTTTGGGTAATGATAGCCTCTGAGTGTCCTGAGCCAAAACGTACAATATGTTCTATCGCTCCGTTAACGCCCTCGACAACTTTAATGTTTAAAATATTTGCCAAATATTCAGTGTCATAGTCTATATCACTAGCACTTGCAACATTAATGATTTCCTGAGTCGCACTGCATCCTTTTAAATCCGTATGCGCTGCATCAAAAGCCTCTTTTAAAAGTGGAAGTGTCTCTTTGGCAATGGCTTTGTCTACAAGCAGCGTCTCCATTGAATTACAAACACCAGGTCTTTGTACTTTTGCGTTAATTGCAATTTTTATGGCATTGTCAATATCAGCATCTTTATCAATATATGTATGGCATTGTCCTTTGTCATGTTTTACGACACTTACCGTTGCATTTTCACTGACATACTTAATAAGCCCTGCACCGCCTCGAGGGATAATCAAATCTACATATTTATCCATTTTAATAAGCTTTGCAACACCTTCGCGTGAACTGTCAGGAATCAAAGATATAAGCGAGGTCGGCAAATCGTGATTTTCCAAGACTGCTTTTAAAACTTTTGCTATTGCTTTGTTTGAACGTTGGGCTTCTTTTCCGCCTTTAAGTACACAAACATTTGAGCTTTTAAAACAAAGTGCTGCCGTATCACTTGTAACATTTGGACGAGATTCATAAATAATGCCGATAACACCGATAGGAATACTCACTTTTTCTATTTTCAGTCCATCTTCAGTAACCCAGCCGTCAAGTACGCGTCCGACCGGTTCTTTGAGCGCGGCTATTTCTTCCACAGCTTTTGCCATAGATTCCACCCTTTCTTCATCCAAAAAGAGCCTGTCCATTAAAGCCGAAGAGAGTCTGTTTTTTTCACCTTCAAGCATATCTATAGCATTGGCTTCCATCAAATCCATAGTATTGGCACGTAAAGCATTTGCCATCTCTCTTAAAATTTTGTTTTTATCACTGCCGCTTAAAGTATTTAAAACTCTGCTCGCAGATTTTGCTTCTTTTAAAAATTGTTCCATATCTCTACCCATTTTTTTTGTCTTAATTCTAATAATGCTATACTACCATAAAACATTTAGGACTTTTATGAAAACTATAACATTTATCGGAAATGGCAATATGGCACTCAGTATTGCCGAGGGTTTAAAAGAGAACTATAAAATAGAAGTTGTTGGAAGAGATAGTAAAAAATTGGATGCATTTGAACAAAAACTTGGTTTACATGTAGAAAAATCTCTTCTTGATAATTACAACATTGAACAAAAGACGGTTATGCTCTGTGTCAAGCCGGCAAATGTGGAAGAAGTATCGGCAAAACTTCAAGGAAAAGCAGAAATACTTTATTCGGTTTTAGCCGGAACAAGCATAGAAAAATTAAAAAATAATTTTAATACATCCGCTGTTGTAAGAGCTATGCCAAATCTTGCAGCAAGCGTCGGTAAATCTATGACAACTTTAACAGGTGATACCGCTTATAAAGAAGAATCCCAAACACTTTTTTCTTCTATCGGTACAACAAGATGGCTTGGCAGTGAGAAAGAGATAGATATTGCAACAGCACTCGCAGGAAGCGGTCCTGCTTATCTTGCCCTTATTGCAGAATCTTTAACCGACGGTGCGGTAAAACAAGGACTCAAACGAGATGATGCTATGGCGATTATGAGAGGTCTATTTGACGGTTTTGGAACACTAATACAAGACATACATCCTGCTCTGCTTAAAGATGGTGTAATGAGTCCCGGTGGGACAACTGCAGCCGGTTACGCTGCACTAGAACAAGGCAACGTCCGTAATGCATGTATAGAGGCTATCGAAAAAGCCTATAAAAAAGCAGTTGAACTTTAAAGTTCAGCTGCTTTAAAATTCATCTTCCGTATCGTATGTTAAATACAAAATCATAATCCAGATTAACAGACAAATTGATACTATTTCATACCCAATCAGCCAAACTATAGGAAATGCGTTAAGATTCAGCAATTGAAAATTTTCCCAACTGGCATTTGCTACAAACAAAAATAAAAAGAACGCACCTGTAATATAAGGAACACCAACGACATAAATTGTATATGCAACAAATTCCCATTCATCAGGAACAAATAAATAATCTTTAAAGTCAACTTTTTGAGCGCCGAAACTTGCACGTTTTTTTGCAACTTTCGCTTTTTTTTCATGCATAGACTTCGCGCGTCTTTCATTCATAATCAGCTGATTATAATAAAGCATATTTCGCTTTTGATTTAACTCATCTTCAGTAGTCTCATTCATTATCTTTTCCTATTAAAGTAATTTTACATCTTTAATAGTTAATGACAACTTAAACCGTTAATTATTATTATTTAAGACTTTTAGGCGAAAATTATAAAAACTTCAGTATCTCATCTTCTATATTCTCTTTTTCTATCACTGTTGTTTGTGCTATTGGTTTAGAAAAGAGTTCTTTTATCATCTGAGGAATTTCAAGATTTGCCACTTTAGATATAGATTCCAATGCTTCAATATCTTTTGTATCTACTTCTCCCGTTAATGCATTTGCAATCACAGGAGAAAATTTTGTCCACTCGGCAGTTGAATAGGCAATCGTTTTGATTTCAGGGTTTGAGCATGTTTCATATGACTTCATACATGTAGCCGTATGCGGATCCATCAAATAGTGATACTTTTGGAATGTTTCTTTAATATATTTTTTTCCCTCTTCACCGCTGCAATAGTCAGCATCAAAACACTCACGGAGTTTTGCAAGCTCATCAGCAGTTAATTCATAGAAATTATTCTCTTCAAGATTCTGCATCAACTCTTTTGTTCTTACTTCACCGAACAAATCAAATAATACACGCTCAACATTAGATGATTTTAAAATATCCATTGCAGGTGATGTTGTGCCCACTACTTCACAATTTCTTAAGTCGTACTTTCCATTACGAATTAAACGTGTAAGTACATTATTTTCATTGGATGAAATAATGATTTTTTCAACAGGAACTCCCATTTTCCAAGCGTAATATCCGCCAAGAGCATTTCCAAAGTTTCCACTAGGAACATTAAGGTAAACTTGTTCGCCCATAGTAATTGCATTTTGTCGAACCAGTTCCAAATAAGAGTGAATGTGATAAATAATTTGAAATATAATACGTCCAAAGTTGACAGAGTTTGCTGCTGAGAGTTTTGTATCTTTCTTTTGAAGTGCTTCTTTAAAACTTTGTGAAGCCAACAAACGTTTGAGTGCATTTTGTGCATCATCAAATACACCGTTAATTCCGATTACTTTTAAGTTAGGCGCATCTTCTGTAACCATTTGCAAACGCTGTACATCACTTGTCCCGCCATCAGGATATAAACATGCCACTTTTACATTTGCACGATTTTTAAATGTTTCAAGCGCTGCCGGACCGGTATCACCGCTTGTCGCTGCCAAAATCAAATAGTTTTCATTTAATCTTTGGGCAATTGAAGAGAGTACTACACCAAAGGGCTGCAGAGCCATGTCTTTAAACGCACGCGTAGGGCCATGATAGAGTTCGCTTATATAAAGATTTTCTTTTACTTTTACAACAGGGACAGGATTAGAAGCATCATCAAATTTATCATATAAAGATAACGCTTCCTCAATAACTTTCGCATCAATGTCAATCTCAAAACAGCTTAACATATCAGATGCCAGTTCTTTATAAGAAGAGTTTAAATGCTTTTGTAAAAATTCTTCTCCTAGCTCGGGAAGCATCTGGGGAACGTAAAGACCGCCAAAAGATGCGATAGGGCTCAGTATTGCCTGTGAAAAAGTTACAGTTTGCGGTCTATTTTCATCTACGCCGCGTGTTTGAATAAAGTTCATATTTTTTTCTCTATTTTTTTATTTTTGAAATTATATCAAAATCCAAGTGCCAAACCAAGGCACCTATTTAAATAAACGTATCGGATTGATATGCTTTGTTTTTTGTGTCACTTCAAAGACAAGTTCATCTTTGACACGTCCAATCGTTGCACCTTTAGCAATTTTTTTGCCCTTTTTAATATTTGGTGCTATTTGTGAAAGATTTGCATAAATCGTATGCAGTCCTTTTTTGTGTTCTACAATGACAACATTGTCTAAAACTGCCGTGTTAGCTGCATATATAACTTTCCCGTTAAAGACAGTTTTAACCTTTGCATTAGGTTGTTTTGGTTTGAGAGAAATAGATTCATTAAATATTTTTATACCATAAATAGGGTCTGTATATGTACCGTATTTTTTGGTAATAGTATAGGAGTTAAGCGGAGCAATTGTTTTTCTGCCTCTATACCTAATTGTTTTAATTGCCTGATAGCTACTTCCGTGCTTTTTCACTTTCGGCAAATTTTTGTTCAGCTGAATCTTTTGTTTTTCAAAGGCAATTTTTCTAGCTTTTTCTTCTTTTGCCCTTTTTATTTCGTCTATTTTTATAATGTTAAGCCTTGAAAGTGTTTTCTTCAAAGCATTTTGTCTTTTTAAAAGGTTTTTTAACTCTTTTTTATATGATGCTTTTGCCGAGGTCAACTTTTTTAAAGCTTTTTTATTTTCATTTTTTGTTTTAATTAGCTCTTTTCTTTTTTGATCTATATTTGCAATAGCAACTTCTAATGAACTTACATGTAAGCTGATTAAATCTATATTTTTTTCATTTTCAAAGAATTTTTTACTTAAAAGTTTTGCTTTTTCTTTTGAAGCTTTCAACATACCTTTTAAAACTTCAAACTCCATAATTGCCTGTTCGTTTTCAGGGTATTCTTCTTCTAAAACAACAGACAAAGAAACCGTCTGTGCAATAACAAAAATCAGTTCTTCTTCAAGTTTTTGCTGTTTTTTCTTTAACTCAGTTTGAGATTTTTTTAAAGATTTAAGCTGTTTTATATTTTCACGGTGACTTCCCTCTTTTAAAGAGAGCTCTTTTTCTAATTTTTTCAGATAAATTGTTTTCTTTTCCAACTCAGCTTTTTGCTTGATAATAGCTTTTGCCGTTTGTGCCATTTTGGCATTAAGTCTGGAGTAGTTTTTCGTGTATGAATGCAGCTTGGAGCTTGTTTTATTTATTTTTTTATCTATCTCTGTTGCAGCGAACATTGCAGAGGTACATGTAAAGAGTAAAACAAATAGTATAGTTCTCATCAGACCTCTTCTTTATGCCCTAAAACTATAAAACTCGCAAGTAAGATAGAAACTATCACAGAAACACCAAGCATAATCAGCGAATCATAAATTTTATCAAATACCACTACCGATATACCTATGTTAGCAAACTGTTCCCTTACCCAAGAACTCGATGAAAAATATGAAAAAATCACAAAAGAGATACCAAATGCTATAAGTGCATCTACAATGGAAAGTCTGAACAGTACTGCCGAACGCAGCCATACAGGAGCACCAAAAAGCCCCATGATATTCATCCTCTCATTATGTTTAAACTGCCATATTCTTAACTCTTTAAATATCAACAGTATGGTGACAAGTAAAATTGAAACAGCCAAAACAGATATAACATTTTTAAAAAGCAACAGTAATTTATACGTCGTATCATGAGTATTTGAAAAAGTTTCTACTTTTGTAATATATGGGTATTTTAAAAGCTGTTTTTTTATTTTTTGTAGCTGGGCAGGTGTCGGATAAGTTTTTAATTTAAATTTATAAAACTTTGGCAGTGTTACTTTAAGCAGCTGGATATTTTTTTTGCTTATGCCTGTATTTAATTTTTTTATTACGCTATCTGGCGAAAGCTGTTCAACAGATGCGAGTATGTTTATTTTATTTAATAACTTTTTATTTTTCAGTATTTCTTGACTGACTACAACCAGTGAATAATTCTTTGCCAAATTCTCTTTATATGCATCAATAGATCTGTCTACTATTGTAAAAATCTGTAACGAAAAAAGTATACTCACAAGAGCAATAACAAGAGATATATGATTTTTAAACGACTTCATGAATATCTCCAAATTCTATATGATAATGCTTATACTCAACCTTCATAGCTTCAGGAATATGGTGTGTCACGACTATAATAGTAGTTTTCAACTGTTCATTTGCACCCTCTAAAAGATTCCAGATAAGCTGTGAAGAATAATCATCAAGGTTACCTGTAGGCTCATCAGCAAGTATCAGAATCGGGTTATGCGCCAAAGCTCTTGCCATTGCCACGCGCTGCTGTTCTCCACCGCTGAGTTCTAACGGGTATTTTCCCGATTGATGTTTCAGTCGTACATGTTTGAGCAGAGAGTCAACCTGACTTTCCATTATACTTTTTTCATACCCGTTTATAATCAAAGGCAGCATGATATTTTTTTCAATCGTCCACTCTTTTACAAGTTTATAGTCTTGAAAAACGATGCCGAGGTGTTTTCGTAAAAAATTAAGCTTTGAATTTGCCACACCTCGAAGCTCAACGCCTCCAACTACCAAACTTCCCTCAACAGGTTTAAGCGCACCATAAAGTGACTTTAAAAGTGTAGATTTACCGCTTCCGCTCGCTCCGGTAATAAACACAAAACTCCCTGAGTCTATAGAGAAATTTGCTTTGTTTATAATAGTTTCATCTTTGGAATAAGCAAGAGACAAATTCTCTGCGATTATGACTTTATCCATGTAAAATCTTGCCCAGTTCTTTATGGGCTTTTAAATTACTACGTGATTTTAACGGCAAATCAGGATAATATGAAATGCCCTTTTCATCAATAATTATATATAAATGTTCAGGTCTGTCGAAACTACCCATAGACAAACGCAGCATGACGCCATTTTTTGTTTTATATACCCGTTCAAAATGCATAAAACCATCTTCAAATCGAAAAGTTTTATTATGCAGTCCTGTAATCTCGTCAAAACTCAAACCGGGTTTTGAAAAAGTAAAATCCCCTTCTATTGTCAATGGCTCGGAGAGTTCATCATTTATCATTGTTACATCATAAATGTTTTTCTCCATTTTTTTCCATCTGTCTTCATACTTGGAACTTATGGCAATATCTTTGTTTTTATTGATTTGCAGTGTAGTTTTATTAAAAGCTATAAAAGTTTCATAGGAGTAGGCATAATAATTTTCACTGTCAGTTCTAAGTTCCAAAGTTCCACCGACTTTTAAAACACGACGAGCTTCTTCGATAAATGAAGTCGAAATTACTCTTCGATGCGGTTTTTTGTCCCATGGAACAGGGAAATGCACATAAATTGCCCCGACAATATTTGAAGGCACAAGCTCCATAAAAAGACGAGCATCATAATCAAGCACAAGCAGATTATTCAACTTTTGAATAACACTTTGTTTAAGTACCTGCTCTATTGAGGGACGATGAATCTCTATGCCTATAAATAGAACATCAGGATGAGTTGCCGCCTGATGAAGTAAATGACGTCCTGAGCCAAATCCTACTTCAATTCTTACTTCTTTATCCAGGGGGAATTTATTGGCAAAGTATTCTATTTTTTTCAGTGCCGTCACTTCTTGAAGGTGTATATTTTTTTGTGTCTGAGGTACGTTGGAGTTGATTACATGTAATCCGGCAGCTTTTGCATATGCGAGCAGTGCACGATGGACATTATGTATGGAAGCCGGACGCGTGAGCTTATCTGTTTTTAGCAGGCTTTTATTTTCTTCTTCTTTTACTAAAAGAAAAAAGTCTTCATCCTCCACTGTCGTTGAGATGAGTTTTTCATCTTCATGCATAGCGTTGGATGCGATGAAGTTAAAACTCACCTCATCATAAACTTTTGGAAAATCAATTTGTTTAAATTCTTCTATATGTAAATGCGGCATTAAATCTCGTTTAAATCTAAATCTTTAGCAGGTGTTAGTGTTTCTTGCGTACTTTGAGTATTATCTTCTTGCCCTCGTACTTCCACTTCTTTAATAGGCTCACTTTTTTCACCGTCAACTATTTTGTCAGATTCTGCTGTTTTTATTTTTACTTCTGTACTTGGTTTTGAGATAATTCCATTTTCATCTATGCCATATACTGTGTATGTATATGTACTGTCCGGGTTTATGTTATTGTCCACAAAACTGGTTTTATAGATGTTTTTATACTCTTTTGTCGTCTCTTTGAGCCAACCTGTTCTGTGTTTTCTGAGTATCTGAAAAGATTTTATTCTCGGATCTGTTTTCTTCCATGAAAGTTCTACTCCTGAGTTGATAAGTTTAATCCCTGTAATAACAGGCGCATCAGGTTTTGGCAGTGTCATACCCATTATGGTATTTTTATCATGTTCACTTTCAAGCCCGTCGTTATCAACAACACTGACCCTGTAAAAGTACACTTTCCCATCTTCATCAATATTGTCTGTGTAATGATTGTTATACAACTTTGCTATAAGGTCAAAAGAACTGTCTATATCTTTTCCTCTATAAAGGTAGTACTGATTAAAGTCTTTTTGCTTTGACGCAGACCAGTCGATTTTTATTTTTTTTGGTAAATCTTTTGTTGCACTGATGTACTCAACACTTTTAGGCAATGCTTTTGTGACAGACTTTACAATCTCTGAAGGTGTTGAGATGATTCCATCATATGTTTCTACACGTATACGGTATAAATAAACTGCATTATCTGCCAAACCTTCATCAATATACTCAGCGTTTAAACGTCCTTTGAGTGTAGCAATCTTTTCAAACTTTTCATCTTCAAATGTTTTTCGCTCTATGATGTAAGATTCAACTCTTTTGTTTTCATGCGGTCTCCAAATAATTTTGGCACTTCTTGGAAGTCCGGCTATTGAGTGTATCCACGCTACAGACTGTAAAACAGGCAGCGTACTGACATCATACGTTTCACTCAATTTTCCCTGTGCATCTTTGGCAACTACTCTAAAAGCATAACTATATTTTGTATTTGGTTCATCATTGGCATCTAGATAATGTGTTTTAAATCGGTTATCAATACTGTCATAATAATCTAACTTATTAGAAGTTTTTTCGCCTGACACTCTTTTGTAAACATAAACACCTTGTACTCTTGGGTCTTTAATGCTCTTCCATTCAAAGGCTACTGTCTTCATATCACGCATAATTCCGTTTTTTGTCAATGTAACAACCGGCAATGTAGAATCTATAACAACCTTTTTCTTCGGTAGTGGATTAATTCCCTGACAACCGCTAAGAATCAGCAGTGAAACTGCGCATAATGTACTCAGGCTCAATAACTTCATTTAAAATCTCCGTATCAAATTTTTTATAAATTGTTTCTCGCATTATATCATCAAATTCCGCCTTAAAGGTTACTTTTTCCTTTGTCGTCGGATGAATAAAGTAAATCATATAAGCATGTAGCAAAATACGTTCCGAATTCTCCTGTTTTGGGCTTAGTCCATAAATATGATCTCCCAAAATATGACGGTTCATACTCTCTAAATGCACGCGTATTTGATGTGTTCGTCCAGTAAAGAGTTTACAGGCTATGAGCTGTGTATGTTCATCTTCACTTAAAGCCAACTGTTTAAACATTGTTTTGGCATATTTTCCATGTTCTAAGCCGCAGGCCATTTTTAAACGGTTGTGAGAACTTCTGCCTATATTTGATTCAACAACTGTAATATCTTCTTTTAAAGGCGGAACAATAACAGCTATATAATAACGTCCCATACTTTTGTCTTGAAGCTGCTTTGACAAAAACTCATGCGCTTCATTGTTCTTTGCAACGACCATTGTTCCGCTTGTGCCTTTGTCAAGACGGTGAACGATTCCATGGCGTTCTTCTCCGCTGATAGTCGAGAGCCTGATGCCTTTATGTTTGAGCCAGTCAACCAAAGTCGCTTCTTTGACACTTGGTGCCGGATGCACTGTCACGCCGCTTGGTTTGTTTATAACCAAGACATCATCATCTTCATAAAGAATCTCAACATCAAAGTTTACATCAAGAGCTTTTTCTTGTTTTGCCTCTGGAAACTCTACTTTGACAACCTGTCCGGCTTTGAGTTTCACACCCGGACGAGGTACTTTTTTACCATCTACAAAAACACATTCATGTTTAATCAGCCCCGCTATTTGTGAACGTGTTTGTCCAATTTGTGAAGTTAGAAAAGTATCTAATCGCTCAGGGTTTTTACATATGTATTCTTGTGTGTTTATCATTCTTTACAGCCTTTATGATACAATCATAATAATTTTATTTTGGAGTTACAAACTTGTGGAGATTTGATAAGAGTATTTTATCACAATTTGACTTTTTTTCTATCATTCTTATCATTCCTTTGGTAATTATGTCGCATTGGCTCATCGGTGAAGCTGTTCCTGCTCTTGCGGACAAACAGCTTGCTTATGTCGGTATTGCTTTTATAGTCTTTTTAATTGTTTTTGTACTGCCTATCAGGCGCATGAGCTGGCTTATTCCTTTTATATACTGGGGGAATATCGCCCTGCTTTTAGGTGTTGAATTTTTCGGACATTCACGGCTCGGTGCACAACGCTGGATAGACATTCCTTTTATTAACGCTACCATTCAGCCCTCAGAGTTTGTAAAACCGGCACTTATTCTGATGCTTGCATATCTTATACACAAAAATCCACCGCCTCTTCACGGCTACAGGCTCAAAGATTTTTTACGTATCAGTTTATATATTTTGCTCCCCTTTGTTCTCATTGCAAAGGAACCAGATTTGGGAACGGCACTTGTGTTATTACTCATCGGGTATGGCGTTTTATTTTATGTAGGCGTTTACTGGAAAATAGTTGCCGCTATTGTTGCAGGTATTTTACTAATATCACCGCTTGCGTATAAATATGGGCTGCATGACTACCAAAAAACAAGAATTACAGACTTTTTAGGTGCCAAGCCATCATACCACGTACAACAATCCATAATTGCAATAGGTTCAGGCGGATGGACCGGAAAAGACAAAGAAAATGCAACCCAAACACAAATGAAATTTCTGCCTATTGCCACGAGTGATTTTATTTTTGCTTTTGTGGTCGAGAGGACAGGATTCTTAGGAGCTTTAGCCCTTATTTTGCTGTATGCTATGCTTATATTGCATCTGTTGAGTTTAAGTATATTTAACAATGACTATTTTATAAAAGTAGTTACCGTCTCCATCTCTTTTATGATTTTTATATATATGGGAGTAAATATTTCCATGACCATAGGCTACGCCCCTGTCGTAGGTGTACCACTGCCAATGTTTTCATACGGAGGCAGCAGTTTTTTAAACTTTATGGTACTTTTTGCCATCATGGAAAACCTCATCACATTCAGGTACAAAGATATGTATGATAAGAGCGGAACAAAGAGTTTTGTGTAACTAAACTTAGTTATTGTTGGTTAAAGTTGGCACTATCCTGATATTAACTTAACTCTCTACTAAATAATTTTTTTGCTTCTGGAATATAGTCTTCTAAATGTAAATAATAACTTGCATACCCATCTATTTCATCATCTAAATTTCCATAAGACTCTGGTTTTTCTAAATATATTGCAACCGTTTTAAGCCATTTCTCACTTCCTTCTACAATATCAAAAATTGTCTTAATTTCGTGACTATCTAGATGTATTAATGTATTTTCAGATTCAAGGTATGTAAGTGTTTTTTTATAACGTTTTAAAAGTTGATTTATATCCTCAGTCTTATGTGCTAACGGCTCTCTATTCAAAGAAGAATATAATTCTCTATTAAGATTGCTTAGCGAATCTTGCAAGTTGCACAAAAGCTGCAAAACAAAATTCTTATATTTTATTATCTCTTCAAATCGCTTTTCTTCTTCCATTAGAGTCGAATGAATAATTGAACGCATTACAGAAAAAGAAGCGGTAAATGCAGCTATCAGAACAGTAAAAGCTCCTATAAGTAATGCAGGTTCTGTTACTCTAAAAATAGCTACTATTAGTATAATTAAAGTTAAAAGACCAATGCTCCATAAAATTTTCAATATACCATCAATACAAAAGCTTTGATAAGTTATTTTTTGAATTGCTATACATAACCATCCAAATTCAATATCTTTTTTAATTCTCATTTTAAATCCTAATATCTCTCATAATTTTCCTCGAAATGCCTCATCTAAAATGGAAGCCTTGAGGGCTTTTAAATTTTCCATCTTCTCTTTTTGCACCTCTTTTATTCTCTTTAAATATAAAGAGATTTTGTCTAGGTAAGTTACTGTTTTTTGTTGGAGAGAAAGAGAGATAAGTGGTACTTGAAATTCTTCTAACATAGTTTTAGTAATAGCTTCTCTTGTTGCTCCACCAGAAGAGTTAAATAATAATTCAGATTTGATAAATGGACTTATTAAATAATAATGTAAAAAACTTGGAATAATCCTATCTTTTAATCTTAATATAGAAACATGCTGATTTACTCTAGCCGGTAAATACTTTTTATCTACAATACAGCAACGAGCAACAGAAGCACCTGTAATGTTTATTAATACATCATTTTCTTCTATAGTTACATTATTAAGTTTTTGTGCTTGTTCATCATCTATAAAAGCCAATCCCTTTTCTCTAAAACCTGTGTCATATATATTCATGCTTCTAATGAAACTTATTCCCTCAGTTTTATAGGATTTTTGTCCACCTCTAGGCGTTGCCCCACTTCCAATTTTTGAAGTAATTCCTTTTAATGCTACTATTTTCTTATTACTAAACTTCCCAAAAACATCATTCAAAACACTGCCCATAAAGGCATCAGCTTCATCCATATTTTTTTGATGCAGGGCTACGACTCTGTCTATCTTCTCAAAAAGCGAATCCAGTTTTCCAACTATTCTTTTTTGTTCTTGGAGTGGAGGGAGAGGATAATTTGTATTTTTCATATCTCCTAATGAAATATTTTTAATTGCTCCACCTCTTTGTTTATCCTTTGTATTCTGCGAAACAATTGATAACAGCGAATATTTCAAAAATTTTGAATTTAAACTTTCTTTTGGTCTTATAAGAGCAATAGCTTGATTAATATTCATTGGTAGATGTTCTTTTTTTACAATAGCCGTATCTCCAATCGTACCTGCGATTGAGAATAAAACATCATTTTCTTTTAACTGCGACCTTCTTTGTGCTTGATGAGCTTCTTTTGATATAAACATTTCAATTGTTGATAAGTCTATTTCTCCACTAACTATATTCTCTATTTTTAGAAAATTTATTCCTTCATTTAAAAATTTATACCCATTAGTAGTTGGCGTAGTTCCTTTTGTAATAAGCTCAGTAATTTCTTCTAACTTCTTCCACTCCCACCCATCAGGAAGTTCATACAACTCATTCATGTGTCATTTCCCTTGAAAATTTTACTATATCGGCATGTAAAAATCCCAGTATCTCATCAATATCGTGTTCAATATTATTAAATTCTTCTTTATTTACAATTTTTTCAAAATGAAAAATACGATTTCTAAATTTTCTTATATGATTTAATTTAGCCGATATAGTTTTTCTATCTATTGGTTTAGCTTCTGTTCTTGGTAAATTTGAGAAAATCCCCCTCAATGTTTGTAAACGCATTGTTTTATCATAAGGCTTCTGAAAGAGTGATGTCCAAAAACCAAAGGTGAGTTCTGCAGTAAGCTTTGCATGTGTTAAAGTTTCATTTCTAGATTGTAACTTCATCTTCGCCTGAGCTATTTTTTCTAATGCATCTCTTTGCAAAAATTGTGCTTCGTTGAGTATCCAGTTTTGTCCATAAAAAACTATAAATTGACTATTTATTGCATTTCGTAATGAAACTTCTAAGATTGATAAAGGTATATAAAAACTATTTGATAAATAAATATTTTTTTTATACTCATCCAACGAACTATATTTACTCAATCGTGCTGAACTAATATATTTTTCAATTATCATCTCATCCATTTGCATTCTTTCCTAAAATTATGTTATAATCTTCATTGAAATTCCCTTGTAAGCCTGCATCCTTTGAGGTGTAGCCAAGGGTACTGAACTTATTCAATATCTTTCCCAACCAAAACAGCTTCAATTTCATCCATCAAATCATTTATTTCTTTATTATTGGTTTTAATGTTTTCTACTAATTCTAATGGTGATTTATGCTCTATAACTTCATTTTTATTTGGGTTTTTAGCACTTATATCATAATCTTTTATATTATTTACATGTACTACCCACGAATTTTCCGTAAGTGTTCTCTCTTGCCAAGTATCAAGAAACTCTTTGAAGTGTTCATACTTTATAGGCTTGTTTTTTGTGAGCTTGTAAGGAGGATTGACCTCATAGTAAAATATCTCAGAAGTTGCACCCGCTCTGTCAAAAAAGATGACATTTGTTTTGACGCCGCTGTAAGGCAAAAATATTCCTGCAGGCAGTGAAAGAATCGTATGCACGTTGAAACGCTCCAAAAGCTCCTGTTTTACTGCCTGGAATGCTTTATTTGTTTGAAATAACACGCCTTCAGGAATAACCACGCCGCATTTGCCATTGAGTTTTAAATAGTTCATCATGTGCTGTAAAAATAGTAACTCCGTCGCATTTGATTTTATAGGAAAATTTTGCTGAATGGAGTCATTTTCTTTACCGCCAAACGGAGGATTTGCCAAGATGCAGTCAAATCTCTCTTTTTCTTCCAAGCCTCGTATGTCTTTTGTAAGTGTATTTGTTTTAGCAATGTTTGGAGACTCTATGCCGTGAAGTATCATATTCATCACACCCATCACATAAGAGAGCGGTGTCTTTTCATTGCCGAAAAATGTATCTTCATTTAAAAACTTCAACTGCTCGGTTGAGAGTTCTCTTTGCTTATTTTCCTCAGCGTTTATGTACCTGATGTGATTATATGCTTCTATGAGAAAGCCGCAGCTTCCTGCTGCCGGATCATATACCGTTTCTCCTATGACAGGGTTTACAACATCGGCTATGACTTTTATAAGCGGACGGGGCGTATAAAACTCCCCGCTGTTTCCGCCGTCACTTCCCATATCTTTAAGCAGTTTTTCATAAATGAGTGAGAGTTGAAACAAGTCAGCCTGATTGTGAAAGTCCAGCTCATCTATGATGTCCAACACCTCACGCAGCGTATGCCCATTGGCAATGCGGTTATCTAGGTATTCAAAGATAGCACCTATTTTGTACTTAATGGATTTAGGGTCTTGCGTGAGTGACTTAAAACCTTTGAGATAAGGAAACAACTCCTTGTTCACAAACTCCAAAAGGTCTTCACCACTCTTGGCGTTTATGAGGTCAAGTTTGCCCTTTGCATCTTTAGGACAAGCCCAAGAACTCCACTTGTAATTGTCATCAAGTATGTAAGTGTACTCCTGTCCGTTTAAAAGTGCTTCATCAGCCTTAGAGTCTTCCAAATCATTCAAAAATTTTAAAAAAAGCACCCAGGAAATTTGTTCAGTGTACATCATAGCCCCACTAATCCCATCATCCCGTCTCAATATATCTGTTATTCTATTTATTTTACTTTCCAAGTTTTGCCTTTTATCTATGGGTAAATTTTACTGTTTTTTATACATAGTTCACAATCTATGGGTAAATTATTGACTTTTTTACTCATAGCTTTATATCTATGTGTAAATTTTATGATTTTTTTTACATATAAATTTTAATTGTTGAATTATATACCTTTTTTCAACATATCAAAAAGTTCTTCATTGATAAAAAATTTACTATTTTTTATCTGTATATTTTTCAGTATACCGATTTGCTCTAATTCATTGAGATATTTCGATGCAGTTTTTCGAGTAATCCCCAAGCCATCGACTAAAAATTCTATCTTTGTATAAGGATGTACAAAAAGTATCTCCACTAAATCTTTACTATATATTTTTGGCAACTTCTCTTTTATCGTACTTTTTGTTTTATTCATTAGTTCATAAATATTATTGATGAGTTCAATAGTATCCAATGAAGTCTGTTCCACTCCATTAAGTATGTAGAGAATCCACTCTTCCCAATTTTCTTTTGTTCGTACCTCTTGCAGTAGTCTGTAGTAATCTGCCTTGTTTTGAATAATGTAAGAACTCAGATATAAAATAGGCAATTCAAGTAAATCTTTTAACACAAGATACAAAATATTTATAATTCTGCCAATTCTACCATTACCATCATAAAATGGGTGAATAGATTCAAACTGATAATGAATAATCGCCATATTGACAAGTGGGTCAATTTCATTTGGTTCGTTTATGTAATTTTCGAGATTGTCTAGTAATTTTTCTATAACAGCATACTCCTGTGGCGGTTCAAATACTACGTCACCCGTAGCCATATTACGCAACACCGTTCCGGCTTGGCGTCTTACCCCTGCATCATTTTGTTCTAGTTCTTGCTGAATAGCTATGATGTCTCTTTTAAGTAAAAGCTTATGCTCTTGAACCAATGCATACCCTTTAAGTAAAGCCTGTCGATAATGTTCCACTTCTTTAGTTTCATTTGTAACAGAGTTTATATCCAACCCTGCACGAAAAAGCTCATCATGTGTAGTGATGATGTTTTCTATTTCCGAACTATCTTTTGCTTCTCTGAGTACTAAAGAGTTGATGAGGATTTGAGAGTTTGGGATGATTTGAGCCACCCCATTAAGTTTTGCCAAAGCACGATTGGCAGAAATTGCTTTTTTTAGGACTTTTGGGGTTTCTATATCTATAGGCAAAGGAAGAGTTTGGAGTTTATATGATTTCATTGACATGTATTTTTTATCCTTTGTCTTTTATATATTATTACAACACCAATACTATCGCTTTGTTTTAGCATATTCATTATCTTTTTTATTTTACTTTCCAATTATTTATCTTAAACAATTATGTATTATTTTTTAAAGATGTTTTCGCTATTTCTTGTAAAATATAAACTATTACAAATAGACTATATGCTACATATACTAACCCAGTAATGTATAAAATTGACACACTAATTTTCACATAAAATTCATTATCATGAATATATTCAGTAAATAATGACAATAAAAATAAAATCACTAAAATACTTGCTGTATAAAAAATTCTATCTATAAATATATAGATATTTTTATGTTTTTTGAACTTTTTTATATTAGAATGATTATTATCTTTTAGGTTAATCACTAATGATAAAGTAGTTATCAATAAACCAATTAAGATAAGTGGAGAAAATATCATTTTATCCATTAATGTAAAAGTAATTGTAATAAATTCTTCCATAACTTATCCTATTCTCTCACTTAATATATCTTCTTTATTCTCAAAGGCTTCTTCAAAAAAATCATTTGCTTGGTCTATATTATCTATTTTATGTTTGGTTGTATAGTTTAATTCTAGACCTTTATCTGTTGATTTTATTTCTTTAGAAGTCCCAAATTTTTTGATTTTACACATGTCCAACATTCCCGCTTCATTAGCCATCTCAAAAAATCTTAGTAACTTTTTATTATCTAATAAGTCTTTATCATTATTAACACTAATTGTTATATTTGTCCCTAACATTTTTGTTAAAAAATATAATGGTGTTGCAAAGTTTTCTTCAATTAAGTTATTTTTAGACTCAGAACTATATGAGAATTTAAAACTTTTTAAATCTGAATTTTGTAAAGCATCCATAAAAGACATATCATATATTTTTTTAAAATGTAATCTCAAATTCTCATTTACCAATAAATGTGAATTTAAGTATTCAAGTAAATGTTCAACATCAAATCCATGAACAGCTTTTTGAAACATGAGAATATAGCTTTGTTTATATCTTGTAATATTAAAAAATATTTTTTCTTTTTTCATACGTTGTATCGTTTTAGAACAAAACAATTCTAATTCATAAGGTGTAATTAATTTCCGATTATCTCTTAGGATTTTGTAAATAGTAAAATACTCTATTTCACTTTTCATCAGCTTGTTTACTAAGTCATCATTTTCATATTCGGAAGTTAATCTAATAATAAATTCTATCTCTTCAACTGTTGGGAGTGCTTTATCTGATTCCATATTGTTAAATTCTTCAAAAGTATCGATACTATCAAGAGGTTTGGAAATAATCGTGCTATTAATCACTTCGTTAGTAAGTTTTGAAAAGTCAAATGTTATAGAATTTTTATTTTCTTTAAATTCAGATAAAATAGCTAGACATGTCTTGTTACTACAAAGTAAATCATTTTCTGGTAGTTCTAATAATCTATTTTTTATTTTATTTACAATGTTTTCATCAATAGCTATTCCATTTTTAGTATCTCTTATATTTATTTCATAAAATTCAACTTTTGCCATATTCTCTCCAAATTTTTTATATTAACTATCTGTAAATCTCTTTTTGTAACTCAAAATACTCATCTCGCATTTGAGGAATTCCGCCAAAGTTGTTGGCGACTTCTCTTACCGTTCCAAGTCCGCTTAAATCAACCAGCTTGCCAAGCTTGTCTTCACCGAGTTCTTTTACCCCGTCTTTTTTGTAACGTTCGAGTATAAATTCTATGAACTCTTTTGCTTTTTCGTTGTGATGTTTTTCTATAAACTCTGAGTGTTCAACGGCAAATACTCTTTCACTTCTTGTTTTAATATTCAGATTAAAAGATATATGCGCCAATACATCATATATATCACTATTTTGGGCTTCAAATATTTGTTTTAAATCATTGAGCTGTGACTCGTCTATATTCATCTCTTTAAGTTTGTTGAGTAAATCTTTTCTATTTTTTGGGTTACTCCATATCTCGCGTAAACCTTCTTCATTATTGTAAAATTTACCCAGTACGCCTATGAGAAGTTCTAAGTAATCCTCTGTTCTTAAAGGAATGCCGTCTAAGCCGACATACGTTGTCTCAATGTTAATGACTCTGAGTTTTTTGCCTTTTATGTCAATGGTTACTTTTTCATTTTTTGATTTATCTTCTGCTGAACCGTCTGCACTTTCTGGTTCTGAATTATCTTTAGTTGTTTCTTTTTTTTCTTTTTTAGAGGATTTTATAGGCACTTCATTTTCGCCATCCCAAGCAGGGTCATAAAAGAGATTTGTAGCACCTACAAAATCCATGATAGTAAAAAAATCTTTGCCTTCAAAAACTCTCGTACCGCGCCCTATAATTTGTTTAAATTCTGTCATAGATTTTATAGGGGCAGTCAGTACTACATTTCTGACATTTTTGGCATCCACTCCGGTAGTCAGCATTTTTGACGATGTAAGAATAGCAGGTATATCTCTATCATTATTTTGAAACATTTCTAAAAATTCACGACCTATGTCACCTTCATCAGATGTAACTCTCACGCAGTAGTTATTGTCTTTTACCGTTTTATATTTATCTATGGCTGTTTTCATATCAAGTGCATGTTTTTGATTGACACAAAAGATTATGGTTTTATCCATCGGATTCATATTTTGCAAAATAGTTTTTGCAATAAGTTCCGTTCGTTTGGGAATTACTACCTGTTTTTCAAACTGTTCAAGTTCTACTATCTGCTTATCTAATTCTCCGGTTATTATGTCGTTAGGGTCAAACTTGTATTCGTCTATGTTGGTTTGAATTCTTTTTACTTTATAAGGCGTCAAGAAACCATCATTAATACCGTCTTTCAATGAATACTCATAAATTGGATCGCCAAAATATTTGTAAGTATCGCCGTTATCATCTCGTTTTGGTGTTGCTGTGAGTCCCAAATGAACCGCACTTGTAAAGTGAGTAAGTATCTCCCGCCAAGAACTCTCATCATTAGCACTCCCGCGATGGCACTCATCAATGATGATTAAATCAAAAAAATTTGATGGGTACTGTTTGTAGTACCCTGTCACATCATCTTCATTTTCATTCTCTTCTTCTACGGCAAGAGATTGATAAATAGCAAAAAATATATTTCCGGCTGTCGGAACTTTGCCACCACGTTTCTTGATGATTTTGCCGTTTATTTCTACACAATCTTTTTCTAGTGGATTGAAAGTATTCATTGATTGGTCTTTGAGAACATTTCTATCTGCTAAAAAAAGTATTTTAGGTCGTCTATCGCTATTATCTCTATTCCATTTTGACTGAAACAATCTGTATGCGATTTGAAAAGCTATATATGTTTTACCGGTTCCGGTTGCCAAAGTCAAAAGAACTCTATCTTTGTTATCTGCTATAGCTTCTATGGTTTTTTGAACTGCAATTTGCTGATAAAATCGCGGTTTCATCGTTCCTTCAATATAAAAAGGATTTGTGATTATATTTGTGGCTTTAGGCGTTTTTTTACCGTATTTTCGCTCAAATAGTTCATCAGGAGTCGGATAGTTCTCTATAAACTTACCATTTCCATCTACAAGAGAATGCTCATATATTTTATGCCCGTTAGTAGTATAAACATAATCTATTTTGAGCCGCTGAGCATAATTAATAGATTGTTGTAAACCGTCTAACGGGTCTTTTGTTTCGGCTTTGGCTTCAATGATGGCAAGATTTGTGTTTTTGTAAGTAAGGAGGTAATCAACGAAGTATCTTTTGCCTCGTTTTCCGCCGATAAGCTTTCGTCCGTCAGTAAAATAATACTCTCTGACAATATTTGATTCCAGCCATCCGCTCTCTTTTATTAAAGGGTCTATGAGTTTAGAACGAGTATCTGATTCTGAATATGCCAAAAAACAACCTTTAAATGAATAAAAGTATTTTATCACAATATTTTAAGTTTTGATTGAATAAATTAAATGTTTGAAGTTTAAAAAAGGGAGTGGCGCGGTGGATGGGGCTCGAACCCACGACCCCCTGCGTGACAGGCAGGTATTCTAACCAACTGAACTACCACCGCGCATATAAAAAAACACCAGTCAAAATGGCGACCCCTAAAGGATTTGAACCTCTGTTACTACCATGAAGTGATAGTGTCCTTGGCCACTAGACGAAAGGGTCATTATCTTTCATTAAAACAAAAGGTTGTTAACAAAATAATTTTGATTTAGTTGTGCTAAAGTTTTTGTCGAAGCGTACTAAAGTACGTGAGTCAAAAGCTAAAGTGCAAATAAACAAAATGGTGGGCATTACTGGACTCGAACCAGTGACATCTACCTTGTAAGGGTAGCGCTCTACCAACTGAGCTAAACGCCCATTTAAAAGTAAAAAGTGGCGCGGTGGATGGGGCTCGAACCCACGACCCCCTGCGTGACAGGCAGGTATTCTAACCAACTGAACTACCACCGCGCATATATTTTAAATGGTGGGCACTACTGGACTCGAACCAGTGACATCTACCTTGTAAGGGTAGCGCTCTACCAACTGAGCTAAGCGCCCATTTAAAACTGTAAAAATGGTGTCCTGTGATGGATTCGAACCATCGGCCACATCATTAAAAGTGACGTGCTCTACCAGCTGAGCTAACAAGACATTTGTCTCTTATTGTTAAGAGGTCGAAATTATAGGCAAATGATTCTTAATTGTCAAGATATTTTACGCTAAATTTAGAAAAAAGTCTCTTTATCAAGTAAAAGCAACATTTTTATAGCCATAAGAGCACTTTGGTCTTGCACATAGTTCCTGTCTCCATGAAAATGAAGATGTTTTTCTACATGTTGTATTTTACTTCTTGCACTTATATAAACAGTTCCGACAGGCTTGAGCGCTGTTCCTCCCGTATCGCCGGCTATGCCGCTTACTGCGAGTGCATAATCCGCTCCGCTTACATTTAATGCACCCTCACTCATCTCTTGCACAACCTCAGCACTCACTGCACCGTTTTCTTCAAGTACGGTATGCTCCGCCGCCAGCCAGTTTTCTTTGAGTGTGTTTGAGTATGTCACCAGAGCACCGTCTAAAATCTTTGATGCTCCATTATGTTTTGTAAAGTAGTAACTCAGCAATCCGCCCGTACAACTCTCGGCAAATGTTACTTTTTTACCGAGATGTGACAGCCTTTCTATGATATACTCAATAATATTTGAAGAGGCTATGAGCTTTTTGGGCAGTAGGTTTTTTGAAGCATGAATAAATTTGGCAATATCACCATACTTATTACTTGTTACATCAATTCTATGCCAGCTCTCTACTTCTTGGGTCACATCAAAATTCACTTCATAAGTTTGTGCGATAGGCGTTAAAATAGTTATGATCGTGGATTTTTCTTCTTCAAATACATGTATAGTTGCCCGTATCTCTTCATTTTTTAGCAGTAATTCTGGCATTTTCTGACCTTCATCTATCTGCACAACATTTATTATTGCATTTTGATACTCTAAAAGATAAGAACGTTCTTCAAATAAAGAGGCTTTTTGCGGTATAAGCATCCCCTCTTTTAAAATCTGGTTATCGCTTGTTGCCGTACATATGACTTTTCCGACTGTTGAAAAGTTTTGCTTACATGTAACGATAATAAGTCTGTTAGATGCGTTGAGTTCTTCTTCCAAATAAAGGAAAAAAGAATTATCACTATCTTTAAAATAGGTTATATTGTCTATAAAGCCGCTGTTTCTCTCAATATCTCGTAAAATATACTCTTTTAATGATGTGTTATAAACAAATTTATTGCCTATGATTATCAGATGCGTTTTCATACTACATGTAGCCTTGTTTGAAGAATTTTATTTGGCTTATTATAGCACTTTATCAGCTTTTAAACACATAAAGGGTACAATGCAAAACTTTTTAAAAACAATTTGGGGTACCTATGGATTATAAAGACACACTACTTTTACCGACAACTACGTTTGCTATGCGAGGCAATTTAATAAACAATGAACCAAAGCGTTATGCCGCTTGGGATGAAAAAAAAGTTTATCATAAAATGAAAGCAAAACGTGCCGGAGCTAAGCACTTTACACTTCACGACGGTCCTCCGTATGCAAACGGTCATATTCACATTGGTCACGCGCTCAACAAAGTGCTCAAAGATATTATTATCAAAAACAACTATTTCAACGGTAAATCTGTCCGTTTTACTCCGGGCTGGGATTGTCACGGGCTTCCGATTGAACAGCAGGTTGAGAAAAAACTCGGTGGAAAGCAAAAAAAAGAGCGGCTTGAAACTGCCGAGATTAGAAAACTTTGCCGTGAACATGCAGCTAAATTTGTAGACATTCAAAGAGGTGAGTTTAAACAGCTTGGTATCATTGCCGACTGGGAAAAACCTTATGTGACTATGGATTATAAATTTGAAGCAAATATTTTCAGAACACTTTGCAGTGTTGCAAAAAAAGGACTTTTGATTGAGCGAAGCAAACCTGTCTTTTGGTCTTGGGCTGAAAGAACTGCACTTGCTGAAGCCGAAGTTGAGTATGAAGACAAAGAAGATTACTCAATCTTTGTAGCATTTGAGCTAAGTGATGAAGCCAAAGAGAAACTCGGACTCACAAAGAATGAAAAAGCAGCTCCTGTTATCTGGACGACGACACCATGGACTATTCCGGCAAATACAGGAATCTCGCTCAATCCTGAAGAAGAGTATGTACTGACGACTGACGGCTATATAGTTGCAAAAAAACTACTCAACTCTTTAGTAGAGAGTGGTGTTCTGGGCGGTACAATTACGAAAACTTTCACAGCTAAAGAGCTGGAAAACCTTACAGCTATTAATCCGCTGAACAACAGACCGTCTCGTATCGTTTTAGGCGAGCATGTTTTAGTGGATAATGGTACAGGTTGTGTTCATACCGCTCCGGGACATGGTGAGGATGACTACCGTGTCGGTTTAAAGTATGACCTTGAAGTTGTTATGCCTGTTGATGAGACGGGATGTTATGATGCAACTGTTGTTCGTGATGCTTTAATTCCAAATGCCCAAGAATTTGTAGGCCGCCACATCTTTAAATCAAATGAAGATATAGTAGAGATGATGGGCGAGAGTGTATTACATGTAAGCAAGTTTATGCACTCCTATCCACACTGTTGGAGAAGTCATACACCGCTTATTTACCGTGCAACAAAGCAGTGGTTTATTTCAGTTGATGAAAAACCGCAAGATGAGGACAAAACACTTAGAAACATTGCACTCGATGAAATAGAGAAGACGCTTTTTGTTCCTCAAACCGGAAAAAACCGTTTGACTTCCATGGTAGCAAACCGTCCTGACTGGTGTATTTCCCGTCAACGTGACTGGGGTGTACCTATCGCATTTTTCAGAGTAAAAGAGACAGGCGAAGTTCTTTTGGATGAAAAAGTGCTTAACTTTACGGCAATGATATTTGAAATGCAGGGAAGTGACGCATGGTACTCTATGGACATAGCACAGCTGCTCTACCCCGGAAGCGGTTATAAGCCCGAAGAGCTTGAAAAGGTCAATGACATCCTTGATGTATGGTTTGACTCAGGTTCAACTTGGAACTCAGTTTTAAAATCCCGCAACTATGATGCGGGGGATTACCCTGCTGATTTATATGTAGAGGGTTCTGACCAGCATCGCGGCTGGTTCCAGTCATCTCTGTTTTTATCTTCTGCGGTTGAGCATAAAGCACCATACAAAGGTGTACTAACTCACGGTTTTACGGTAGATGAAAAAGGCGAGAAAATGTCTAAGTCAAAAGGCAATGTTATCGCACCGGAAAAAGTTTTAAAAGAGTATGGAAGTGAAATCCTGCGTTTATGGGTTGCTTCATCTGATTATCAGGGTGATTTGAAAATTTCTCAGGGTATTTTAAAACAGACTTCTGAGAACTATCGTAAACTGAGAAACACTTTTAGAATTATGCTTGCAAACATCAATGACTTAGAGAGCCTGACGCCATATGAAGATATGGGTGATTTGGATAAATGGATTTTAAATGTTGCACAAAGCACACTTGATGAAGTGCATAAACAATTTAGCGAATATAACTTTGTAAATGGTATGAGCACTCTGAATAATTTCATCGTCAATGAACTCAGCGGTATGTATATTGATATGACAAAAGACAATCTTTACTGTAACGCAAAAGAGAGTCAAAGAAGACGAGCCAGCCAAAGTGCCATGGCAATCATTACAAAAACACTGCTTTTAATTATGGCACCTATTATTACCTATACGGCTGATGAAATAGTAGAAAATGCACCTGCTATTATAAAAGGTGATGCCCAAGATATTTTTGATATGACATATGAGAAAATCGAACCTGTTGCAGTGCCGTTTGATGCTGAATATATGGTCAAAGCGCGTGAAGGTTTTGGCGCAGAAGTTGATAAACTCAAAAAAGAAAAAATTATCAAAAATACGCTTGAATTAGTCATTTATACAGAGTCTAAAGCAACGTTGGAGATGGACAGAGTCGATGCTGAAGACTGGTTTGTAGTTTCTGGCATATTTGAAGACAAGCCCGAAGAAGAAATCATTGCCAGTTTCAAGGTTGATGAAGATATATTCTCAATAGCAAAAGCAAGCAAATTTAAATGTCCTAGATGTTGGAAATATCAGGCAGAAGCAGAGGATTGTCTTTGCGAACGATGTCAAAGTGTAGTAAATGGTTGATTTTAGCCAACCGGTAGAACCATCATTTATAGCCCTCTCAGTAGGGGCTATATTTCTTATTATCGCGATCGGAATCTTTTTCGTTAAAAGATTTAAATAACTATTTTAATGTAGTATGGAATATACAATGAAACTTTTTTTCACTCTTCTTATAATTACGAACGCACTATATGCAAACATTGAAAATGGCAAAGATGTTTATATTCAAAATTGTGCAAACTGCCATAGTGTCAATATGAGGGGAGGTATGGGACCTGATTTTAATATTGTCTCTTACTCACATAAAAAAGCAGATATTGCCAAATATATATCTTCACCATCAACCATGTTTCGATCATTTGGCTATACATCAAATGCTATGCCGGAGCTGCCTCTTTCACCTCAAGAAATAAAAGATGTAAGTGAATATATAGACTCACTTCAACCATTTAAAAAATGGATGAAAAAATAATTAGTAAGTTTCTCGGTAAGTACTAAACCCAAATTTAGCTATAATAACATAAATATTTAAAAATAATAGGAAAAGCTGGTGATCACATTAAAAGAAGCTCTTTCTCTGAGCAAAGATGAATTAAATAAATTTAAAAAAGAATTACATACAAAAATAGAAGCGAACAAAGATTTGAATGCATACATTGATGTAAACAATGTCGGTGAAGGTGTTCCTATTGCCATTAAAGACAATATTCAGGTTAAAGAGTGGTCTGTTACATCTGGCTCTAAAATCCTTCAAGGCTACATTGCTCCTTATAATGCGACAGTTATCAACAAACTTTTAAATGCAGGACTCAGCCCGTTTGGACGAACAAACATGGATGAATTTGCCATGGGTTCAACAACAGAATCAAGCTGCTACGGCAAAACACTCAACCCTGTAAACCCTGAGTGCGTTCCGGGTGGAAGTTCAGGCGGATCTGCCGCGGCAGTCGGTGCAGGTTTAGCTATAGCTGCCCTTGGTTCTGATACTGGCGGTTCTATTCGTCAGCCTGCGGCTTATTGCGGCATAGTAGGAATGAAACCGACATACGGAAGAGTGAGTCGTTACGGTCTTGGTGCGTATGCATCGAGTCTTGATCAAATCGGGCCGATGACACAAAATGTTGAAGATGCCGCCATACTTTATGACATTATCAGCGGAAGTGATGAAAAAGACTCAACGAACGCCATGATGGATGACAAAGTCAGCGACAAGCTTGACCCGAGCAAAAAACTCACAATTGCCGTATTGCCAAAGTACATTGAAAATGCAAGTGATGACATTAAAGAGGCTTACGCAAAAGCCATTGATGCACTCAAAGCACAAGGGCATACAATAGCAGAACATGAGATGATGGATGCTAAATATGATATCTCAGCTTACTACATCACAGCAACTGCAGAAGCAACAACCAATCTTGGAAGATATGACGGCATTCGTTATGGAAACCGTGTTGAGGGTGCGAACCTTGAAGAGACTTACTACAACACAAGAAGTGAAGGCTTTGGTGATGAAGTCAAGCGCCGTATCTTACTTGGCAACTTTGTTTTAAGCAGCGGATATTATGAAGCGTACTATGTAAAAGCCCAAAAAACACGTCATCTTATTAAAGATGAGTATGCAAAAATATTTAAAGATGTTGACTTGATTCTCTCTCCGGTTGCACCGAGTGTTGCACCAAAATTTGGAGAACTTGCAAACCCGATGGAGATGTATTTAAGTGATATTTATACAATCAGCGTGAACCTTGCCGGTCTGCCTGCTCTTTCACTGCCTATTATGAAAAACAGTGACGGCATGCCTATCGGACTGCAGCTTATTGCAAATGCTTATGATGAGCAGACGCTTTTTGACGGTTCACTTAGTCTTGAAAAAGAAATTGCTTACAACTAATGTAATAATAATGAAATAATATTTCGGTATTATTTTAAAAAAGGAGAAAAAATGGCATATTTTGACAATGTAAAAGTAAAAGATAAACTCTACGGTTTAGTATTTGGCCGCGGTAAAGTTTCTCAGGTTTTTGAAAATTCTCATTACAAAATGATGGTAAAATTTAAAAACGGACATGAAGTTCCATACACGGAAGACGGCATCCCCGGATGGGGAAACTTTAAAAAACAGACTATCTTTTATAAAGACGATATAGACTTGACAGATGTTGATTTTGCTCCTGTTACAAAAGTTTTAAGTCCCAAAAAAATAATCAAATTACGTGAAAAGAAAAAGCTTGAGGTCAGACTCCCTTCAGGTGTTTGGACGAATTGTACAAAATGTGTCAACGGCTACATAGAAGACATGTTAGAAGCCGAAAACTATCATCTCTTTAGAAAATCACTAAAAAAGGATAAGTAATTTTATACACGTTAATACATACCATTCATATTTATTCTGTTTTTATTTACGGCGGTTTTTTATTTGTAGATATACTTTTTTTATCTAAAATGAAACAGACTCTCAGCGAAGAAGAACATAAAAAAGCCCGAGAAGCCATCATGATGAATGTAAGAAAGGTTGTTCCTTATGCATTAATGGTTGCAGTTGCAAGCGGACTCTATCTTTTTAGCCAGGTTTTTGGAAAAATTGGACCCGATGGTCCTACAACCTTTCAAGCAGCACTCTCTATCAAAGCATTTTTAGGTTTATGGCTCGGTTTTCGCGGAATTAATCAAAAACTTTTCGGAATCAATCCCTGGGTATTTAAAAGCCACTTCTTTCCCTTTACTTTAGTCGGTATAATTATTCTGCTTTCCCAGTTTATGTTTTTAGATTTTACCTCTTTTTAACCACAAAAGAGGTATAATGCAAAAATTTTAACTTCTATACTCTACAAAAGGATACCCATGAGAATTCGTAAACGCGCCCTGACATTTGAAGATGTACTTTTAGTACCACAATATTCGGAAGTACTTCCAAAAGAGGTCTCTCTTGAAACAAAATTAACTCGTAACATCAGCCTTAAAATTCCTATGGTTTCCGCTGCTATGGATACTGTAACGGAGTATCGCGCGGCTATTGCAATGGCAAGACTTGGAGGTATTGGGATAATTCATAAAAATATGGATATTGAGACACAATGCAAACAGGTTAAAAAAGTAAAAAAATCTGAAAGCGGAATTATCATTGATCCGATTTATGTCCATCCTGATGCAACATTGGCAGATGCTGAAGCATTGATGAAAGAATTTAAAATCTCCGGTGTTCCTGTTGTAGACGGGCATAATAAACTTCTTGGAATTTTAACAAACCGTGATATGCGTTTTGAGAAAAATATGCGTAAAAGTGCAGAAGAAGTTATGACAAAAATGCCATTGATTACTGCTAAGAAAGGTATCTCACTTGATGAGGCTGCTGATATTATGCACCAAAATAAAATAGAAAAACTCCCTATTATTGATAATGAAGGCTTTTTAAAAGGTCTTGTTACCATTAAAGATATCAAAAAACGTATAGAGTACCCAAATTCAAACAAAGATGCTTTTGGTCGTCTTGTAGTCGGTGCAGCTATCGGTGTTGGACAGATGGACAGAGCAAAAGCACTTGTCGATGCCGGTGCAGATGTGCTTGTACTTGATTCTGCGCATGGTCATTCAAAAGGTATTTTAGATACGGTAAAAGCGATTAAGGACTCTTTGGAAGTAGATATAATTGCCGGTAATATTGCCACTGCAGAAGCAACTGAAGCACTAATTGAAGCAGGTGCTGATGCTGTAAAGGTAGGAATTGGACCAGGTTCTATTTGTACAACCCGTATTGTTGCAGGTGTCGGTGTTCCTCAAATTTCTGCTATTGATGAATGTGCCGCTGCTGCAAGAAAACATGGAGTGCCTGTTATAGCAGACGGCGGTATTAAATATTCCGGAGATATTTCTAAAGCTCTTGCAGTCGGTGCTGCATGTGTTATGGCCGGTTCACTTTTAGCAGGTACGGAAGAATCACCGGGTGAAACTATTATGTTTCAAGGGCGTCAGTACAAGTCATACCGTGGAATGGGTTCAATCGGTGCTATGCAAAAAGGAAGTAACGACAGATATTTCCAAGAAGGGACAGCAGCCGATAAACTTGTTCCTGAAGGAATCGAAGGACGTGTACCGTTTCGCGGTTCTATTGCGGGAATCGTTCATCAAATGATGGGAGGACTACGTTCTTCTATGGGTTACTGCGGAAGTGAGAGCATAGAAGCGTTTTGGGATAAAGCGGAATTTGTTGAAATCACATCAGCAGGTTTGAAAGAGTCGCATGTTCATGATGTTATTATCACACAAGAGGCGCCGAACTATCATGTATAATTAATCTTTAGTTACATACTTTAATTTTAAATCAATGTTTTATTATATATAATAAATTATAATATCAAGGGATTAAAGTATGAATCTTCTTCAAGATCTAAGAGCGTATGCAGATTTAAAAATTTTATATGTTGAGAGTAATCTTAGTGTAAAAGATGAAATCTCTGCACTCCTGAAGAAACTTTCTCCTCATGTAGTCGTAACTAATACTGCGCAAGATACACTTACCCTATATAAAAATCATTATTCAAAGCATACAAAATATTTTGACATTGTTATCATCAGTCTTGAGTTAGCAGATGCTATCATTTTGGTAAAAGATATTAAAAAGTGTCATGAATCCCAAGTCATTGCTCTTATAACACAAAATCAAAACGCACACTATTTTCCCGAAGTTATTAATCTTGGCATAGATAAATACATCAGTGAACCTCTCACAAATATAAATGATACACAGTTAGCATTGTTAGAACTTGCAAAAAAATCCGTGCTTATGGAAGAACTAGAAAACAAAGCATTTTTACTTGAACAAAAAAACAAGCTCATTGATGAAAATATTTTTTTAACAGTTGCAGATATTGAAGGAAATATTAAAAATATTTCTCAAGCTTATTTGGATTTTACCGGTTATACAAAAGCAGAAATACTTGGAAAAAACCACAGTATTTTTAGAAATCATGATGTACACAGAGATATTATAAAAGATTTGTGGCAGACCATCTCTACCGATAATGTCTGGGAAGGAGATTTAAAGAACAGAAAAAGCAGCGGGGAAGAGTATTGGATACATACTGTAATTTCACCTTTGTATGATAAAACGAATAAAACAATAGGTTTTACTTCCATCTCAAAAGATATAACATATCAAAAAAGACTTGAGTATTTCTCAACCTTAGATCCGCTTACCTCTTTATATAACAAACAATATTTTCACAACTATTTAAAAGTAGAATATAAACGGGCAATTTGGAGAGAAGAATCATTTGCTCTTTTATTAATCGCTATAAACAATGAGACTTTAAATGATGATTTGATTATACAGGTTGCTGACTTTTTACAAGAACGTCGCAATCCTCAACATTCTGAGTTATTTAGAGTCTCCCAAAATGAATTTGCATTAGCTATACGCAATAAAAATGACAACTACGTCAGTAATGTATCAGATGAAATTATAAAATTTAAGGCTATAAAAAATTTGCAGCTCTCTATTGGAGGTATTAACCTTGATACATCAAAATTTTATCTTAACTGTGATGATTTATATAGCATAGCTGATGAAAACTTGCATAAAGCTCAAAAAAATACTGTGGTGCTTGATGTTAATGAATACGCCATTAAAAATCTCAAAAGCCTTGATAGATTTACAAAGCTTCCAAATCATACTGCACTTAACGAAGACCTTTCTCTTCTTAAAAAAGAGGCAATGCTTGTTATTTTACATGTAAACCAGCTTAATGTACTCAAAGAACTCTATGGAAATGCTATTATCCAAGATATCATTCGGAAAAAAGCCAAAGAACTGCATGATATAGTCCATGATGAGCAGGTGACATTATATAATCTTAATTTGCAGGAGTTTGCATTTTTAATTACAAATAAAAATCTTTTTGATAAATATTTACTTTTAGTACAGCACTCTCTATTACTCCCGAGCGAATCCGAAGACAATCCGGATGATGAGTCAATAGTTGCTGATTTTACAGCAGGCGTAGCTTACGGCGTCAACAATATTTTATCACATGCAAACATTGCACTGCAAGAGGCACTTATTTCACAAAAAAAATTTAGAATCTATAAAAATAAGCAGTCGCTAAAAGATGAAAAAGCACAAAAGCTGCAAAGACTTAAGGTATATAAAACTGCACTCTACAACGGGGACATTATTCCCTATTTTCAGCCTATTATAGATACGCAGAGTGGAGATATCGTAAAGTATGAAGCACTGGCAAGGATACAAACGGACAGCGGCGAAATTATTTCTCCCTACTATTTTTTGGATGTAGCAAAAGAGGATAAAACATTTGAATATTTTACGCGGCAAATGATGCAAAAAGTATTTAATATTTATGCAAAAAATAATACGAATATCTCTATAAACCTCAGTTATGAAAATCTTAATTCTCCTAGCATGCTTGATTATATAAAAAACCGTTTAGATAAATACGGCGGAGAGGGCATAACCTTTGAAATTTTAGAATCAGAAGATATAGACGATTACAGTATAGTTGAAACTTTTATTTTACTGGTAAAACAATATGGATGTAAAGTTGCCATTGATGATTTTGGTTCAGGATATTCAAACTTTACTACTATACTTAGACTTCATATTGACTACATAAAACTCGACGGTTCCCTTATTACACAGCTCAATAAAGATGAAAATATAAATAATATGGTCCGGGGCATCATCCAGTATGCAAAACAGGCCAATATACGCACTATTGCAGAATTCGTCAGTAATGAGGAATTAGCCGACCTTGTTAAAGAATTCGGGGTAGATTTGATACAAGGATATTACTATGGCGAACCGCAGGATCCAAAATATTATGGACTTATATAAGGAAACAATGCTAAGATGAAAAATGTAAAATATGCAGGATTCTGGATGCGGTTTTTCGCTTCATTTTTAGATACACTTTTCTTAGCTCTGCCTGTAGGTATTATTATTTATTTTATAAGCGGCGGACACTGGTTTGACTTTTCACAATACCAGCAAAATATACAAATGGCAATGAGCGGTAATGTGCATGCTCTAGACAAGCAGCCGCGTACTTCTTTTACGTGGGAACTTATTTTTGAAATTTCCGTTTTGGTTGTTACCATCCTTTTTTGGGATAATTGGCGGGGAGCTACACCGGGAAAAAAGTTCTTACATGTAAAGATAGTCGATGCACATACGGGTAAAGACATAACTAATAAGCAAGCGTTTACACGTTCTTTAGCCTATATTCCTTCATTGCTCTTATTTGGCATAGGCTTTTTAATGGTGGCATTTAGACAAGATAAAAGAGGCTTGCATGACTTAATTGCAGGGACTGCCGTTATTTATGATGAAGAGACTAATCCTCAGTCATAAAAAAACTATCAACAGATATATTTTTAAATGCAGCATTCAGTGAAGTAAAAAGTTGAGGATGCTCTTTTTCCATTTTTGCAAGCATATCTTTCATCTGTGCTCTTGCATAGGGCATTTTTACATCAAAACGCATAGCCGGGCAGGCTTCATCTCCTATTGCTTCAATGCCGTTATCTTCCACAAAAGCACGAAGCTGACGTTCTCGCATTTGAATAAGAGGGCGAATCACAACAAGTCCGTTTTGCGCTGTATATTTTGGAGCGAGACTTCTCATCTGTCCGTTATAGATAAAGTTCATAAAAAAGCTCTCAGCCGCATCATCCATATGATGTCCAAGTGCAACCTTATTGCATCCAAGTTCTTTGGCAACACTGTAAAGGTAGCCTCGTCTCATACGGGAAAAAAAACTACAAAATGAAGAATTTTTACGAATTTTTTCTTTTGCCAAATCATAGGTCTGTGTCTCTTTTATTACATGCTGTATGCCATGCTCCCTGCAATGAGCAGAGAGTTTATCAAAATTTTCACCCATACCGTAGCTTACCGTAACGGCAATAAATTCAAATGCAAAAGGAGCACGGCGTTGTTGCTCTTTCATTGCATGAATCATCGTCAGGGAATCTTTTCCTCCGCTGAGTCCGACAAGAATTTTATCACCCTCTTCTATCAATTTAAACTCGGCATTTGTTTTACCGAGTTTTGACATAATTTTTTTAGAAAGTTTAACGGACAAGCTTATCTACCATTTTCATGACAAATTCAGCAGATTCGACCGCACTTGTTTCTAAAAATTCATCAAAAGAAAAACTTGCATCCATATCCGCTGCATCACTGATAGCACGCAGTATAAAAAACGGCACGTCCAAAGCATCACAGACAACAGCTACACTTGCACCCTCCATCTCTAACGCATCAGCCTTAAAGGTCTCACCAATCCAGTTTTTTCTTTTCTCATCGGCTACGAATTGGTCACCTGTTGCAATAATACCTTCTTGCACACTTTTACCCATCTCTACCGCTACTTCTTTTGAAAGCGCAATTAACTCTTTATCAGCCTCAACATATACAGAACCCTCAGGCACATATCCAAACGGATGGCCAAAAGCAGTGATATCCAAATCATGCTGAGCAAGTTTTGTTGCCACAATCAGGTCACCTACTTTTAGTTTTGGAGATATCGCTCCGGCAACACCGGAAAACAAAAGCTTTTGCGCGCCAAAATGTTCACACATAGTAGTTGCGGTCAATGTTGAAAATACTTTTCCTATTTTTGAGTATGCTATGACAAGATTAATGCCTTTATAACTCGCTTCGTAATATGTATTTCCCGCATAAGCTGTTGTCTTATACTCACCTACTCTTTCTAAAATCGGTGCAATTTCTTCGGACATTGCTCCCATTATTGCTAATGTCATATTTATTCCTCTATTGTAAATGTTTGTATATCTTTTTGAAAAAGCGGCAGTTTGTGAGTAATCTTACCATAAATATCTACAACACAGCTTCCACCCCAAAACCCGAGTCCGTCTTCAAAACCCACACGGTTGACAAAAAGAAGCTGTGAATTACACTCTTTTGCCACATCTGTTATGATTTTGTACCATTTTTCCTGTATTTCAAGACTCTTATCATTGAATCCGCGTGCAGGAGATGCTACAAGGACTATGATCAAATCAGGATTGAGAGCCATCAATTCTTTATGGACACTTTTATGCCATAAATCTTCACATACAAGCATTGCTATAGTTTTATTATTAACCGTAAATGCTTCAAATTTATTACCACCCTCAAAATATCGTGCTTCTTCAAACATTCCATAATTGGGCAGATGCACCTTTATGTGCTTAGATATAAATTTACCGTTTGCATAGTAAAGTCCTACATTTCTAAAGACTTCACCATCTCTTAATGCAGCACCGATGACAATGTCTATATCTTTACTTAACTCTTCAAAAACTGTGAGTTCTTCAAGCGACCATGCATCTTCAAAAAGTTTATCTTGCAGTAGATACCCGCTTAAGGAGAGTTCAGGAAATACTATTAAATCTGAGCTTTGTTTTACCGCATTAATAATTGCAACCACATCATTAAAATTTGAACGATTTAACTTCGGTGAAGTTTGTGCAAGTGTAACTCTCATCTTATGAGCAAACTTCTTCTTTTACTTTTTCTAAAGATGCCATATCAGAAATATTCACTGTTTTTAAATCTTTTGCGATTCTTCTGTTAAGACCTTTTAGTACCACACCGTTTCCAAACTCAATTGCCATATTAACTTTAGGGGCTATTGCCTGTATAGACTGTTTATATTTTACCGGTTTTACAAGCTGGTCTTTTAAAAGCTTTACAGCCTCAGCTTTTGTGCTGTACGGTTTTGTTGTAACATTTGAAATAACAGGTGCTTCAAAAGTATCTTTTATATATTTTTCCATAAGTTTAGCAAGCGGTTCTTGTGCAGGAGCTAATATATCACAGTGTGATGCAACCGACATATTTAATAGCAACGCTCTTTTTGCACCTGCATCTTTGAAAGTCTGTTCTAATGAAGCTAAATCAGCTCTATTACCGGCTACAACAAGCTGACCGTCTTGATTATAATTTGCCGGCCATACTTGTTTACCCTCAGCTTGAGCCTCTGCACAAATTTTTTCAACACCTGCATCATCAAGACCCACAATAGCCATCATACCTGCATCTTTGCCTTCGCAGGCTTCTTGCATTAAAGCTCCACGTTTATGCACAAGCTCAACAGCATCCACATAATCAATAGCACCTGCTGCACATAAAGCTGAAAATTCACCTAAAGAGTGACCTAAAAAATAAATAGCTTTCACATCAGGACATTGGGCTTTAAAAAGCTTATAAGCTATCATTTGAACCAAAAGAATTGCAGGCTGCGTGTAAGCAGTTTGCCCTAGTTTTTCATTCTCTTTGAAAATAATTTCTTTAAAATCAACACCTATTCTATCACCTGCTTTTTCAAACATTTCACGTGCAAGTTTAGAATTTTCATAAAAATCTTTTCCCATGCCAACTGCTTGAGAACCTTGTCCTGCAAATATCATTGCTGTTTTTTTCATATCTTATTTCCTATATATTTTTTATGTTCTGCTATTTTTTTTCTTAAAGTATTTCTATTTAATCCCAATTTATCAGCTAACTGGACCTGCGATTTAAATTTATGCAATCCGGCTTTTATTAAAGGTACTTCATATAAATACAAAAGAGTTCTATAATCACTGTTAGAACCGAGTTTATCATATAAATATTGTTCTATAATATCCATCAGCTCCGTATCTTTGACATCTTGAAGTAAATAATTCATCATAACCTGTCTTTTCAAAGAAAGCGCATTTTGCGATAAATCGGGTTTAAAATTACTTACATCAAAATCATTATTACTGCCAAAGAGTACCATCGCATCTGAAATAAATTGCTTCAGGAGTTCTTCAACATCTTCCATTCTTTCTCTTAACGGAGGTACATTAAATTTCACGCTAAAAAGATCATCTGTCATTTTATGTGAAAATGACTCTTTTGCAGTAGCCACTACTCTTACATTATTTTCTTTAATAGCCTGCATTAAACGTTCAAAATTGGGTGAATTGTCAAGGTTAGTGATTATGATATTTTCTGAATTTTCCAGAGAAAGGAGTAACTCATCAAAATTGGATGCATCAATAAGAAATGCATCCGGAAGTATAAAAGAGGCTAAACTCTTTTTTCCAACACCAACTTCACCCGTAATAAGGGCATTAACGCTCAGTGTTTTTAAAAGAGTAGCTGTCTTTTTAGCTTGGGAAGAAGCTTCGCAAGCGGTTATAAACTTAGTTACATCCACAGCCGCTGCCGCCACCTGTACCACAACTATGTGCATCTTCAGAAGGTTTATTTTCTTCTGGTACGCCAGTCATAGCCTCTTCAGCAGAAGCATCTCTTACATTGTTGATAGCAACACTAAACATTAAATCTTTTCCTGCTAATGGGTGATTAAAATCAATAACAACACTGTTGTCTTTAATTTCTTTAACAGTAACTTGTACAGTTCCGCCATCTTCACCCTGACCGTAAAGAGTCATACCCTCTGTTAAATCAATACCAGCGAACTGTTCTTTTGGAACTTCTTGTGTCGCTTCTGCGTTATACTCGCCATATGCATCTGCAGCTTTTACTAAAACATCTGCTTTATCACCAATATTCATATCTTTAATTCCACTCTCTAATCCTGGAATTATTTGCCCTTTTCCATACATAAACACTAATGGAGCGCCGCCCATATTGCTATCTACTACTTGATCACCATCACGTACTTCGTACTCTATTGACACTATTTGATTGTCTTGAATTGCCATTATTACACCTTTATTTATTTTTGAGATTTTATCATAATAATATATATTATTGCTGAAAATCAACGTTTAACTAAGTTAATCCTAAATGTTTTTTAGCCTCTTTTGCCTCTTTTGACTTAGGATATTTTACAACTACCGCATTATAAAATGCTTTTGCATGTTCTTTGTCACCTGTCTTATCCATGGCTATTGCAGTATGGAGCATTAGCTTGGGCATATACGAAGCTTTATCATATAAAGAAGCACTCTTTTTAAAATATGAAATCGCCTGAGCATAATTTTTTCGCTTAAAGTTCATTTCGCCAATCATATAATGAGCATATGCCGGTTTGTATTTTCTTTTAATAAGTTCTTTATAGTCTTGTATCGCTTTCGTATAATACTTTTTGTCAAAATATGCTTTTGCCTGATTATAGAGTTCTGCACTGCTGATTTTTGAAGACTTTGCACTGCTTTTTCTTGATTTTATCTCTTTTGCCACCAATGCTTTAAAATTATTGACATCTGTTACCAACGTATTAAATTCATCTTTGCTGACATAATCGGCATTTATTTTATCAACAACTTTAGAAAGTTCCAAGATCATAACCCTGAGCTTTTCTATAGCCTGCGTATTCTTTTGAATCTGTTCACCCAATCTGGTTTGAAACTCATGGATATTGTCGATATTTGCTTTATTGTCTTCTTTGAACTTTTGTAAGTTTATTTTATTGTTATGCGACTTTATACTTAAATTTTCTACAATGCTTTGTATACCGTCTATTCTCTCACGTAAAGAGTCAAGTTCACTGGCTTGCGATTTAGTATTGATAGCAACTTTTTTTAAGGTCTTTTTTGTTTGTAAAATAACTTTTTCACTCGAAGTGAGTCCATACGGACTGGCTGCAGTAAGGTCACCTGCTCCAAACGCAGAGGGTTCGGCGGCAAATGACACTGAAGATACAAAAGCGACTAGCAGCAATGCTGCTTGTACAGTACTTTTCATGTAAAAAACTTACGGTAAAAGTTTAAAATTTACACGACGATTTTTTGCCCAGCATGCTCTCGTATGCTCTGTACATACAGGATTACTCTCTCCATAACTAACCATCGAAATACGAGAAGGATCAATACCGTCTGCAACTAAAGCTTTTTTCACGGCATTTGCACGCTTAAGTCCAAGTGCGAAGTTATACTCATCGCTTCCCCACTCATCACAGTTGCCTTCAAGTTTTACACTAAATGCTTTTGCACCTGTTTTACCAAGTTCAGCTGCTGCATCAATTCTTTCTTGCATCTCAGGTTTGATGTTATACTTGTCAAAATCAAAGTAAATCGTTGGAAGTTTAGACTCTATTGCGTTCATGCTTAATTCATTAGTCGATGAGTTGATAGTGCTATTTTCACTTGCAACAGTTTCTGTCGTAACCGCTTCAACCTCTTGTACTACCGGAGATGCCACCTCTTCAGTTTTCTTTTGAACTGCCGGTTCTTTTGTGCTACATCCACTAAAAACTAAAAGTGCTGTCACAACACTAGAAAGTACTATGCTTTTCATTATTTATTTCCTCAATTTTAAAATTAATATATTATACCAAAAAAATGTAATAAGTGAATAACACTTAATGTTTACCAGTCCATAGATTGTATTTTTCCTGATTTTAATGGAAAAAGATAGTTTTTATTATGCATCAATCGTATTATTCCGATAGCACTCTGTGATTTATAATTTTTAATAAATATAATAGCATCACCATCTTTTGAAAATCTTGGAAATTCATTTATACCTGTAGCCGTCAATCTTCTGATAAAATCTGTTTTTGTTGAAATAAGATGCAGATTAAATGTATTCACACTAAAAGCATTTGAACTTTCACGCGCTTCATACACTATATACTGTCCTTGCGCACTACATGAAGAATTACTTTTTCCATAATAGACCATTTGTTCAACTATCCCTGTATCCAATCTTTTTGAAAAAACATTTGGATATCCCAAACGAGATGAAATAAAAATTATTTTATTATCTCCCATAAATTGGCCATTTACATCTATTCCGCTATATGTAGTAATTCTTTTATACTTTTTTGTCGTTGTATTGTATAAATAAATATCCGGTTGTCCATTTCTTGCCATAGTTAAAAGGATGCTTTTACCATCTTCACTTACATCAGAACATACCATCATTCCATCAGAAGATATAATATTTTTTACTTTTGCAGTTTTTATATCTACATATTTCAAAGTAGGTTTTAATGGATCCAATGATGTATAATAAAATGCATTTTGCGCTTTGTTTGCCCATTTTGGAAAAATATCAAGTCCGCCTTTGATAATAACATGTTGATAAGACAATGTATAATCGGCAATAATTATTTCACTCTTTTTGGGAGCAATGATGCGGGCAAAGATAACTTTTCTTTTCATCCATTCAACTGAGGGTTCACCCATAAACTCATTGATATCATAAGCCATTGCATGAGATATAAACATGTAGATATTTTTTTTATTTACTCTGTAGCGTTTTGAAAAGACTTCTTCATCTCTGTTAAAGAGTTTCATTTCAATATTTAAAGCTCTATTATCATCTTCAAACATTTTATATCGTAAGACATAGCTCATATCTTTATTTTCAACTAAAACATTTGTATCATTATAGTTTGCGAGTCTGTGGTGTCTGTTTACATTAAACAAAGATATAACATTCAAGTCAGCTACCAAAGATTTAAAAAAACGTAATTTGAACGTATCATCATAACTGATAGATGCATCTTCAACTGCCATCGAAGGCAAAGAATCTGCTTTTTTCACTACTTCTATAGTTGCATCACTTGCAAATAAAAGGCCTACCAAAATGAATAATGAAAAAAATATTTTCAAAATCTACTCCTTAGAAATTAATATTACAATCGTTTTACTCGATCTGTTTTTTGGATTCACAGGGAATACAATATTTTTTAATCGTTCTTTCATCATATCTGCCTCTTGGTTAAGTGCTTCGTTATTAGAATAACTCAGTATTCTAAAATCAATCAGTTTACCAAACGGATCAAGTTCTATTACAGTTTTAACACTATTACCTTCACTGTTTTGAGGCACATTAAAATGCTGATAAACAATATCTTGAATTTTAGCTAAATATTCATTAACTTCATTTGCAGCTGATGTAGCCTTTTGTGTTGAGGAATGACTTGTTTGCAGAGCATTAAGCTTTTGAGTCACTGACTCAACATTATTTTGTTTTGTTGTACTAATCTTTTTTTGTATTTGCTCAATTCGTCTTTTATTTTCAGGTTTTTTCACACTGTTATTTATTTTTTTTGTCCATACATCACTGAAAAGATTATTTATATCTACATTTTTTACAGCTTTTTTATTTGGAAGGGGAGCTTTAGACGTCTTCTTCTTTGCAGAATGCTTGCTGCTTGTCATTTTAATTGAAACTGAAATATAATTTTCTTTTTTATAGCCATACTTTTTTGTTTTTGATACATTGAACATCATATATATGAATGAAAATAAGAATAACGCAAAAAGAGAGAGTGATATAAAACCACTTATATAAAAATAACGGCTGTTGTTATCCATTTGTAGCTAAAGATACCTCAGTAAAACCAGCTTGCTTAACCGCTGCCAATACTGACATAACCACACCATAATCCAGACGTTTATCTGCGCTGATAAGAACAGTAGCTTTTTTATTTAACTTATTCGCATACAGGGAAAAATTATCCATAAAGGCATTTAAAAGGTAAATATCTTTATTGACTTTTACATTTCGCTCTTTATCTATAGTAATGTGTACCGGAGGAATTTTTGAAAGTTGCTGTGATGCCGAACCTTGAGGCAGTTTTATATTTTCTTCATACATAATATTTGGAGCAATAACCATGAGTACAACAAGAAGAACCAGCATAACATCCACAAGCGGCGTAATATTCAGCTCTGGTTTTTCATCCCAATCATAACTCATTTTTTATGCCTTGCGAGCTAAAATTGCGTCACTTTGCATTTGAAGATAGCTGATAATTTCATAAGATTTTCTTTTTAATATCTGATGATAAGTATAAGCAAAGGTTGCTACAAATATACCCGATGCGGTTGCGATTAATGCATCAGAAACACCGGCAGCTATTATTGACATACCGCCGCTATTTTGCCCTATATGTGCAAAAGTATCCAGGATCGAAACTACGGTACCAAAAAGTCCTATAAAAGGAGAGGTAGAAGCAAAAACAGAAAGTACAGAAAGTCCTTTTGTAGCCTCTTTAGTTGCGGCAAGCATACCAAGTCCTAAAACTTCTTTTGAAACAATATTACTTGTTTTTATAAAATTATTTAAAAAAGAGTTTTCATTAACTGTAGTGGCCCCAAGTAAAAGTGATTCAAGAGAAACACTTTCACGAGAAAGCCAATTATTAAGAGAAAAATAGCGGTAAAAAAACACCCAGTTTAATACAATGAAGTATACAGACAAAAGCAGTAATACGCCAAGAGTCACAGGATGGCTTTTTAGGTAAAAATCTATTAAATTATTAATCATCTATCTATTATATTAACTTTTGTGCAGCAGATTCAATTTTTGCTGATACAGATGCAATTGCAGAACTTGAATCTGCAATTTCATTGATAAGCTGTTTTGCTTCGTCAAGAGCTTTAGCAATTTCAGATTCAGTTTTACCACGAATAGCAGCAGCACCTTCAACCAAAATAACAACTTTTTCTTCATCAACTTGAACAACACCCCAATTAACAACAATAGACTCGACTGATTTATCTTCTTTTTCGACATCTACAACGCCAGCTTCTAACAATGTAGTTAGAGATGCATGACCTGCAAGAACACCGAATTCTCCCTCTTTACCAGGGAGAACAACACTAACAGCTTCACCATTATAGATTTCACCGTTAGGAGTTAGGATTTCAAGTTTAAATGTATCCATTACAGTCCTTTACTAAGCAATATGCTTATTTGTTTTTCTCGTGTTTAGCAAGTGCTTCATCCATGCCGCCAACCATATAAAATGAATTTTCAGACATGTGATCATAGTCACCGTTTAAGATACCTTTGAAACCAGCGATTGTATCTTCAAGTTTTACATATTTTCCTGGAGCACCAGTAAATACTTCTGCAACAAAGAATGGCTGAGAAAGGAATTTCTCAATTTTACGTGCACGTTCAACAACATTTTTATCATCTTCAGAAAGTTCATCCATACCAAGAATAGCAATGATATCTTGAAGATCTTTATATTTTTGAAGTGTTTGCTGCACACCACGAGCTACATTATAATGCTCTTCACCTAAAATTTGCGGGTCAAGTAATCTTGAAGTTGAATCCAATGGATCAACTGCAGGATAAATACCTTTTTCCGCAATTTTACGGTTAAGAACTGTTGTTGCATCCAAGTGAGCAAAAACAGAAGCCGGAGCCGGGTCAGTCAAGTCATCCGCAGGTACGTATACCGCTTGAACAGATGTAATTGAACCATCTTTTGTTGATGTAATACGATCTTGTAATGCACCCATTTCACGAGCTAGTGTCGGTTGGTAACCAACAGCTGACGGAATACGACCAAGAAGTGCAGACATCTCTGAACCTGATTGTGCGAAACGGAAGATATTATCGATAAACATCAATACATCAAGTTTCTTTTCATCACGAAAATACTCGGCCATTGTAAGACCAGTAAGTGCGATACGGTTACGTGCTCCTGGAGGCTCACTCATCTGACCATAGCACAGTGCAACTTTATCCAAAACGTTCGATTCTTTCATCTCATAATAAAGGTCATTTCCTTCACGAGTTCTTTCACCAACACCGGCAAATACTGATAACCCCTCATGACCATGAGCAACATTGTGAATAAGCTCCATGATAATAACTGTTTTACCAACACCGGCACCACCGAATAGTCCAACTTTACCACCCTTAGCATAAGGAGCAAGTAAGTCAACAACTTTAATACCTGTTTCAAACATTTCTGTAGTAGTTGATTGATCAACTAATGCAGGTGGTTCACGGTGAATTGACCATGTAGGAGCATCGCTAACCTGCTCTCCACCATCAATAGTTTCACCAATAACGTTAAAGATACGACCCAGTACTTTTTCACCGACCGGTACACTTATCGGTGCACCTGTAGCTTTAGCAGCCATACCACGAACTAAACCTTCACTCATATCCATTGCAATCGTTCTTACACGACCGTCACCTAAATGTGCTGCAACTTCTAATACTAAACGATGTTCACTACCTTCTAAATTAACATTCACTTCAATTGCTTCGTTAATTGCTGGAAGATTGCCATCGAAATCAACATCAACAACAGGACCCATTACCTGGCTAATTTTTCCAATCATATTTTTCTCCATTATTTCATAGACTCCACACCGCTGATAATTTCTATCAGCTCTGTAGTAATAGCGGCTTGACGCGCTTTATTGTATTGTACATTTAAACTTTTTACCATCTCTTTTGCATTGTTCGTTGCCGTATCCATAGCCTGCATACGTGCAGAATGTTCTGCCGCAACCGAATCAATTAAAGAGTAGTACATATTATAGTTCACATACTTTTCAACCAAAGAATCAAGCATTTTCTCTTCATCTTCTGCTTCAACTTCCATCATAGATTTTGACTGCACTTTTTGACAGTCAAAATCTTTAACATCAACAGGTAAAACCTTGTTTACATGTAACTCTTGTGTTATCATGTTTTTATAACCATTATATACAATATGAATGGCGTCAGTTTTTCCCTCTTTATAGTCTTGGATAGAAGTTATAATAAATTCATCAGACCTCGTCTTATCCGGTTTAGAACTTAAATTAGCGACAGTGTCAAACATTTCCACTTCATTATATTTAAAGTATTCTATACCTTTTTTACCGATTCCACGTAAACGCACTTTTACGTTTTTATCTTTGTACTCTTTTAAAAGTTTGTTGACGGCTTTAATTGTTTGAATATTAAAACCTCCACATAAACCTTTATCTGCAGTTACAAAAATAATGTCAACCATTTTTGGATTTTCAATCTCTGTAAAACAGCGATTTTCTAATCCTCCAATTTTGTTACAGTCGATGCGTCCAGCTATTTCGGCAATTACCTGATTCATTTTTTGAGCATAAAGACGAGAGCGTTTTGCAAGCTCTTCTGCACGGCGAAGCTTTGCAGTCGATACAAGTTTCATCGCACGAGTCGTCTTTTGAGTGTTAGAAACACTCTTAATCTGTCTTTGAATATCTTTCAAGTTTGCCATAAATTATTCCTTAGTTAGCTACAAAGCTAGCTTTGAATTCTTCTAATGCTTTCATTAATAATGTTTTTGTTTCATCATCCACTTTCTTAGAACTTCTAATGTTCTCAAAAATTTGAGGATAAGATGCTTCAATAAATGGATAAAGTTCAGCTTCAAAACGAACAACATTTGATGCATCAAAATCATCTAAGAAACCTTCATTACCGGCAAAAATAATTACAACTTGCTTTTCAGCAGGAAGTGGCGAGAACGGCCCTTGTTTTAGAACTTCAACCATTCTTTGTCCACGTTCTAATTGGTTACGAGAAACTTCATCAAGATCAGATGCAAATTGAGCAAATGCCTGAAGTTCACGATACTGCGCAAGATCAAGTCTTAAAGTACCGGCAACTTGCTTAGTAGCTTTAATTTGTGCAGCACCACCAACACGAGAAACTGAAAGGCCTACGTTAATCGCAGGACGAACACCCGAGTTGAAAAGGTCAGTTTCTAAGAAAATTTGACCATCAGTAATTGAAATAACATTTGTTGGAATATATGCCGCAACATCACCAGCTTGTGTTTCAATAATTGGAAGAGCAGTTAATGAACCAGCTCCCTCTTCATCAGAAAGTTTTGCAGCACGCTCTAAAAGACGAGAGTGAACATAGAAAACATCACCCGGATATGCTTCACGACCCGGAGGACGGCGAAGGATAAGTGACATTTCACGGTACGCAACTGCATGCTTAGATAAATCATCATACACAATCAGACCATGTCTTGCATTGTCACGAAAGTACTCACCCATAGTAACACCGGTATATGGTGCTAAAAACTGGAGTGCAGCAGCTTCAGCAGCAGTAGCAGATACAATAATTGTATATTCCATTGCTCCATGATCTTCTAAACGACGAACGATTTGTGCAACAGTTGATTCTTTTTGACCAACAGCAACATAAATACATACAACACCGTTACCTTTTTGGTTAATGATTGCATCCAATGCAACAGTAGTCTTACCTGTTTGGCGGTCACCGATGATAAGCTCACGCTGTCCACGTCCGATCGGTACCAATGCATCAATCGCTTTAATACCAGTAGCTAACGGTTCATGTACAGATTTTCTTTCCATGATTCCAGGTGCTTTTTCTTCTACAAAACGAACTTCTGTAGTCTCAATCGGACCCTTACCGTCAATCGGCTCACCAAGTGCATTTACTACACGTCCAAGAAGTGCATCACCTACTGGAACTTTAAGAAGTGTTCCTAAACGCTTAACGCTCATTCCCTCACGAAGTGCATTACCTGCACCAAGAATAACAACACCTACGCTGCTTTCTTCAAGGTTTAAAACTAAACCTCTTGTTCCGTCCTCGAACTCTACCATTTCTCCTGCCATAACATTGCTCAGTCCGTAAACCTGTGCAACACCATCAGCATAAGAAACAATTTTACCTGTTTCATTGATATCGACACTTAGTTCAAAGTTGTCGATACGCTCTTTAATTATTGAGCTGATTTCATCAGCTTGAATTTTTGCTACCACTATTGTTCTCCTCTCATTGAAAGTTAAATTGCTTTTATTATATGTTCTATAATTTGACTGTCTATTCTGTCTTTAGAAAAATTAATTTCTATACCAAGACCATCTACTTCTACTTTTATACCGTTAAAGTCATTTTTTATAAATGCCAACGAAATAGTCGCATCATATTTTTTACTTAAACCGGCACTTAATTCTTCTATTACCTTTGCATCAATATCAGTATCGCTGCAGATAACACCTTCATAAGTTTTAGTAGCTACTGCCAAATCATTTTTCAATTCTTGCGCAATCGCAGGAATGATATTGATACGTCTGCTTTCTACTAACAGTTTAATTAAATTATTTATTTTACTAGAATCTGCAGCTTTAACTGCATCTAATAAAATTGTTGATTTTTCTTCAGCTTTTACACTTGGGTTAGCAATTATACTAACAAATTTATCATTCTTAAATGACTCTGCCAAGGCAGAAAATACTGTTGTAATATTTTGCATAGATGCTAAGTCAGAACCCTCACCTAAAGCTTTTATGTATCTTTTTGCAATCAGTTCTTCCATTTAAGCAACCTTTTTCAAAATGATATTAGCCATAGTTTCTCTATCGAAACTATCACCGCTTTGTTTCAATGTCTCTTTAATAACATCTTCAACTACGTTACGAATCATTTTCTTTTCTTCAAATTCTTTTTTAGAAGTATGTTTTTTTATCATTGCTTCAATGTCACTCTCTGCTTGCGCAATGATAGTGTCGTTAAGAATTTTGTTCTCTTTTTTAGAAATAACAGCCAACTCTTCTGCAAACTTCTCAGCTTCAGAAATTTTTGCCAATGCCTCTTTTTTAAGATTGATTGATTCATTCAGTTTTTCCTGAACCTTTTTCAATTCATCAGCAATACTCTGACTTCTTGATGCAAAGAAATTCTTTACAGGCTCCCCAACTAGATACCAAATTAGCCCAGCAAATAACAAGAAGTTTACAGTTCTTTGAACTATATCTGTACCTGCATGCTCGTGCTCAGATGCTAATGCATAAGTTGATATCATTAGCATTAATACTAAAATTCTACTCACATTACACCCTTATATCTGACTAAATTTAGCTTTTACAGCTTCTTTAAATACCGGAACTTGTGACATTAAGTCAGAAGTCAACTCATCTTTAGATTTTGCAAGTGATTGCTCAAACTCTAAATATTCTGCCGCGAGTTCAGCACGTTTTGATTCTAACTTACTGTCAGCTAATTCCTTAGCATCCGCGATAACTTTTTCTCTTAGGGCCGTAGCTTCTAGTTTAGCATTCATAATTATTGACTCTGCTTTTGTGTTAAGCTCATTGATTTCATCATCATTAGATCCTACTTTTTCAAGATCTTTTTTAATGTCATCATCACGCTTTTGCATAAAAGAAAGTAATGGATTATAAAGCCAACTGTTCAGAACGGCTATAAGGGAAACAAATACAACAAATGTAGCCAAGAGTAGTATTGGATTTATATCTAACATAGCACCTCCTAAAAGTTGCGTGATTATACTATTATAAAATTGAAACGATAGTTAAATGAAGATATAAATTTGGTATTTTTTTTAATTAATTTCTAAAATGTGACAAAAACTCATCAATTTCATCTTGCGAATCAAAACTGATTGTAATTTTATTGTTTGAAGCTTTTACATGGTAACCGAAGTCACTGAATTTTTGTTTCACATTTGAGAAATCATAACCTGGAAGCTTGTTTCTTTCTGGAACATGTGAAGAAGTCTGCGTATTTTTCATACTTTTAATCATAGTCTCAACTTCGCGTACACTCAGTTTTTGACCAACTATAGAGTTCAAAATCAACTGCTGTTCTTTCTCATCCAAGCCAACCATTACTTTTGCATGACCTGCCGAAATCTTTTTTTCAATCAGTGCTTTTTGAATTTTTGGAGAAAGTTGCAGTAAACGCAGTGTATTGGTTATATGTGCCCTGCTTTTATGAATAATATTTGAGAGTTCATCATGTGTTACATCATGCAGCTTAATGAGTTCTGTATATGCTTCAGCCAACTCCATTGCATTTAATTCTTCTCTTTGAATATTTTCAATCAGAGCAAACTGTCTCATTTTTTGCTCATCAGAATTTAATACTACAGCACGAATCTCTTTGAGTTTTGCAAGTTTTGAAGCGCGAAATCTTCTCTCACCCGCTATTAGTACATACCCATCGATATCTTCAGTTACGACAATAGGCTGAATCAGTCCGTCTTTTGTAATAGATTCTGAAAGTTCTAAAAGTGCCTCTTCATCAAATGATTTTCTCGGCTGAAAAGGATTAGGACGGATATCTTTAAGCGGTATTTCTAAAACAACATCATTTTGAGAACCTTCATTTTCATATGCTTCGTCCATTTCTCCAAGAAGAGCATCAAGTCCTCTGCCTAACTTTTGTGACTTCATTACTTTATTATCGCCTGTGCTAAATTTTGATATGCAATAGAACCGCTTGATTTTACATCATAAAGAATTGCAGGTTTTCCAAACGATGGAGATTCGGCAAGTTTTACGTTACGCGGAACTACTATATATTTATCTGTTTCATCTTTAAAGAGTTTACCTTTAAAATGCTGACGCAAATCTGCGAAAACTTGTTTAGATAAATTGTTCTGGGAAGAAAACATAGTTGGTAAAAACCCTTTAACAGCCAATTTTGGATTAATTGATTTTCTTACAAGCTTGACTGTATTTAAAAGTTGTGCCAAACCTTCAAGTGCAAAAAATTCACATTGAATAGGAATAATTACTGAGTTTGCTGCTGAGAGTGCATTAATTGTCATCGGACCAAGTGCCGGAGGAGAATCTATAATAATGTAATCATAATCTTTTTGAATATTTGCTATTGCTTTTTTTAAAACAAGCTCACGACCTTTTGCTTTGTCCGCATCATAGTACTCTTTTTCTATTCCTACTAGACCAATATTAGAAGGTGCTAGATGCAGTGTAGGTAAATCTGACTTTAGTATAATGTCTTTGAGTTTTTTTGTTCCAATCAATACATGGTAAATATTAAATTCATAATCATTTCTATGGAACCCCAGTGATGTCGTGGCATTAGCCTGCGGATCAGAGTCAATCAAAAGCACTTTTTTTTCTGCCACAGCAAGTGAAGCTGCCAAGTTTACAGCAGTAGTAGTCTTACCTACTCCGCCCTTTTGATTTGCAATTACTATTACTTCACTCATCGCCTGCTGTATATCCTCTCACCATTTATATTCAAACTACCATCACTCTCGAGTATAGAAGACTCAAGTGATACCTTTTTACCATCACTATGCGTAAAAAATTCCTTGTTGTTTTCAAATTCTAACTTATATTTGCTAAAAACTTGCTTCCATAAAACTTTTTTTTCTATATTTTTGAAATATGTTTCTATTAAAATTTCTCTATTTATTGTTATATCCAGTGATTTAAACTCTTTTGGTGCTGCTATAAGGTTTATTCCTACACCGCAAATAAGCGTATCATCTACAATATTTGTAATCATTCCACCTATTTTTTTGTTGTCAATATAAAAATCATTTGGCCATTTTAAAAAAACTTTTGAGCCATATTCATTCAAAATTTCTTTTAAAATATAAGAAAAATATATAGAAACAGACTCTAATTTTAAATCATGCGGCAATTCATTCACATCAAGAGCAAATGATAAAAAAAGATTCCCTTTTTGTGAAGTCCACAAATTTCCTCTGCTACCGATTCCATCTGTTTGAATATTTGCAACTACAGCTACAGGAGGTGTCAACTTTTTAGATTTAAGCTGTTCTTTTAAATAAAGCTGTGTTGATTGAAGTGTCTTAAAGTAAAGTGTCTTCAAGAGTCACTCTTTTACCGTTTATATATGAAAGCACATCCATCTCTTTTTTTGACTGGGGCTGTACTTTATAAATACGCAAAGAGCCCTGCTTACATGTAACGACAATGCTCTCTTTATCAATAGTAATAATTTTGCCTGCATCTTGATGCGCTTCGTCGGCACTTTCAAGCTTCATCTTTTTTAGTTTGAGTCCGCTTGAAAGATAAATACCGGGCCATGGTGTAAAAGCGCGGTATTTGTTATAGAGTTCCTGTGCATTGTCAAAACTAACTTCACCGTCTGCTTTTGTAATTTTTTTACAATGCGTAGCCTCTGCTTCATTCTGTTTTTTTGGTGTGTATACATTAAAATTATGCAATACATCTATTGTTAAAGCAGCTGCAATTTCTGTGAGCTGTTCAAACAACTCCTCGACCATCATATCATCATCGACAGCTATTGTCTCAATTTTTAAAATATCTCCTGTATCAAGCCCTTCTTCCATCAGCATTGCAGTTACGCCTGTAATTTTATCACCATGAAGCAGCGTTTGCTGAATCGGACTTGCTCCGCGGTATTGCGGCAGTATTGAAGCATGCAGGTTTATGCAAGGCGCATGATCTAAAACTTTACGTGGCAGTATCTGTCCATAGGCTGCTACCACTATAAAATCACAGGGAATTGTCAAAAGTTTCTCTACTGTTTTTTCATCACGGAGTTTCTGCGGCTGATAAACAGGAATGTTATATTCTTGTGCCGTTGTTTTTACAGGAGGAGGCGTGAGCACTTTTTTTCGCCCGACAGGTTTGTCCGGCTGTGTATAGACTGCAACAACATTTATGTCACCTGTATCTATGAGTCTTTGAAGAATTTTTTGAGCATAATCTGGTGTACCCATAAATATAACATTTTGCATTATTAGCCTTTACATGTAAAGAGTGTGCCGCCCTTATGGGAACCTTCAAGCATAAAACTTCTTACATCGCTCAAATCAAATCCGCTTGCAAGAAACGTATCTATATGTGCTTTTAGTAAATAGTCCGCTGCTTTAAGTTTTGTCACAATTCCGCCTGTGGCAAAAACATTGTTTGGACTGACTTCTTTGGCCAGCTCTTTTTCATCAATTTTATTAACGATTTTGAGTGCTTTTGCATCGGGATTTTGCCTTGGGTCACTGTTATAATAAGCATCTATATCAGAAAGTATTATAAGCATATCGGACTCTGTATCTTTTGTTATATATGCAGAGAGCTGATCATTATCACCCAGTTCAAGTTCATCTGTCGCCGTTGCATCATTCTCATTGACGATAGGGAGCACATCATTTCGCAACAATGTCTCAACCGTTGCACGGATACGTGTTATATCATCCGTAGAATTTAAATTAGCTGCAGTAACTAAAACCTGTGCCGTAAGGGTGTCATATTTTGCAAACTTTCTTGCATATTTATGCAAAAGCACCGGCTGACCGATTGCAGCGAGAGCCTGCTTGTTTGCTATAACCGTTCTGTCAAGTTTTAGTTTTGTGTAGCCGCCTGCAACAGCGCCTGAAGAGACTAAAATTACTTCATGCTCTTTTTTCAACTCAGCCAAAAAATCTACAAGAGCACGCATGCGCTTAAGTGCTATAGTCCCGTCTTGCGTTAAAACAGCACTGCCTACTTTAACTACAACACGCATGCTTACTGTCTCGTTTGCTGTACTAAGTTAAAAAGTGCATATTTTAAAGGTTCTATATTTTTACTGATAGCAGAAGATATAGGAACAATAAAATAGGGTTTTTCGATTTCATATCCAAGTGTCTCATCTTCACTTTCTTGAATAAAATACGGCAAATCTTTATCAAAATCAAATTCACTGCCTTTACTTGGGTTAAGATCAAGCATAGATATAAATTCGGCTACTTTTTCACTAATCTCTTCTTGAGGCACTATATCTGTACGTGTGAGTGCTATAGCATATCTTGATGCGCCTAGTTTTTCTGAAAATGAAGCCACTTCATTTTTAAGTGTTTCTATCTGCTCTTTAAGGTCTCTGTATGAAGCCAAGTCAATCATAAATAACAATATCTTTGTTCTTTCAATATGACGTAGAAACTCAATTCCAAGTCCTTTTCCTTCATGTGCTCCACCAATAATTCCAGGAATATCTGCCATAACAAATGATTCATAATCCCCAATATTTACTTGACCGAGTTTCGGGGTAAGCGTTGTAAATTCATAATTTGCAATTTCCGGTCTCGCATTTGAAACAGTAGAAATCAGTGTAGATTTTCCGACATTTGGAAAACCGACCAAGCCGATATCTGCAATAAGTTTCAAATCAAGTTTTATATTTTTCGTTTCACCTTTTTCACCAGGTTGTGCATAGGTTGGTCTTTGGTTGGTAGGTGACTTAAAGTGCGTATTACCAAGTCCGCCTTTTCCACCTTGAAGAAACTTTTCTTCCTGTCCGTCTTTAAGCATATCAAAAAGAACTTCACCGCTCTCTTGATCTATAATCTGTGTTCCCGGTGGAACAATAATAACTTTTTTAGCGCCAGATTTTCCGGTACAGTTTGAACCCTCTCCGGGCTTCCCGTTTTCTGCTTTTATATGCATACGTCTTTGGAAATGAGAAAGTGTGTGTGTATTGTTATCACATTTGAACCAGACATCGCCGCCTTTTCCGCCGTCACCGCCGTTTGGACCACCGTTGAGTACAAACTTTTCACGACGGAATGCTACACATCCTTGCCCGCCTTTTCCAGAACTAACTGTTAATTCAACACTATCTGTAAACATTGTGCAATCCTTTTTTTATGACTCTGTGTCATTTTAAATACTTAAGAAAAAACTATTAATTATAAAGTAAATTATTAAATATTTTGAAATTTTCTTTGTGGAATATATTCCCATCTTAAGAGGATGGGAATAAGGGGTTTTATACTGTAGAATTATGCAGCAGGTATAATTGAAACTTGTTGACGTTTTTTGTCTTTTCTTTCAAATGCAACAATACCGTCAACTAAAGCAAATATAGTATGATCTTTACCCATACCTACATTTTTACCTGGATGAACTTTAGTTCCACGTTGGCGAATAATGATGTTTCCGGCAATTACAGCCTCTCCACCAAATTTTTTAACACCAAGTCTTCTACCAGCCGAATCACGATTATTCTGTGTACTACCCTGACCTTTCTTATGTGCCATCTTCTGTCTCCTTAAATTTGGTTCCCAAATTTAAGGGAACCTCTTATTTATTTTTACGAGTAGGGAAGTAATTCCCAACTCTAACGTTAGCACTAGGCTTCACTCAGCGTGAAGCTCACGGTGCTAGCACCTTTAATGCATTTTACTTTTAAACTACTCGATTTAAGCAGCTATTTTTGTGATACGAACACGAGTATGATCTCTTCTGAAACCACGTTTTACTTTACTATCTTTACGACGACGTTTTTTGAAAATTACAACTTTCTTGTCACGTCCTTCGCTGATAACTTCAGCAGTTACAACAGCACCGTCAACATACGGAGCTCCCATTTTAAGTTCGCCAGCATTAACTGCTAGAACTTCTTTGATTTCGATAGTAGCTTCAGGTTCTAAAGATAATTTGTCTAATGAAAGAACATCACCCTCTTGAACTTTATACTGTTTACCACCATTTTTAATAATTGCGTACATCTATGGTCCTTAAATATTTTTAGGTTGTATTTCTACAAAAGTCCGGAATTATATCTAACTAAGCTTTAAGTTATGTTTAATTGTTTTAAAATTAATTATAAATCTGATATTTTGTAGATGTTTTCTAGTATAGTAGAAGGTTTTAAACTACTCAAATGAGTAGTTTAAAAAAATTAACACGAAGGTACGTTTCCGCTGTCACTTGCAAAGTCATGTGCAAAATCATAATAATGTTGTAAATATTTAGATTTCAAAGCCTTGTCTTGCACTTTTGGACAAATGTTTTTAATCTCTTTTGCCATACCTTTTACACCAATTTCATCCCACTCATCTTGAGTATGCTTTGCTGCAAATTTCGCACCATTCATTCCACATGCTTCTTTAAGCTTTTTAGCATAAAGTTTTTGACCTTTTGCAGCATCTGCACTTGCAACAGTAGCACCTAAACTTAAAATAACAGCTGCACCTAGTGCAATTTTTACAATTTTATTCATGTAATCTCCTTAAAAATATACAATAATTTTATCTCATATAATATAAAAGTAATATTTATTATAAAAGTAATTTATACTTTTAATACAAATGTGTAACTATTTGTTATAATATCATTCACAAAAAGACAAGGTTGTTTAAAATGATAAAGCAAGAAATTATTGAAGATTTATTAAAACAAGTAATATATCCAGGTTTCACTAAAAGTATAGTCCATTTTGATTTTGTTCGAGAAATCAAAATCATAGAAAAAGAGATCTCAATAACCCTCTCTATTCCATCTACTTCCATAGAAATAGAAACACAACTTAGAGATGAAATCACAACAAGAATTAAAACTAAAACAGATATGCCTGTTATTGTAAAAATTTTAAAACCAAAAATGCCAAAAGAGACAAGCTCTAATGGTAAAAACGTACTGCCAAACATTCAAAATTTTGTAATGGTTAGCAGCGGTAAAGGTGGTGTAGGTAAATCTACTACAACTGTTAACCTTGCTATTGCATTAGCGCAACAAGGCAAACGTGTCGGACTTTTAGATGCGGATATTTATGGTCCAAATATTCCTCGTATGATGGGTATAGCAGATATTCAACCCGTATTTTTAGGCAAAACTATAAAACCAATTCCTGCACATAACATAAAAGTTATGTCCATAGGTTCACTTGTTGAGAGAGGTGCCTCTCTTATATGGAAAGGTGCTATGGTCACACAAGCAATAGAACAGATGCTTGAAGATATAGAGTGGGGAGAGTTGGATGTCTTACTTTTTGATATGCCTCCTGGAACTGGTGATGCACAACTGGCTCTTGCACAAAACCTGCCGGTAACTGCAGGCGTATGCGTAACTACACCGCAAAAAGTAGCCCTAGATGACACTATACGCAGTATGGATATGTTTAAAAATCTTCATATCCCAATAGCTGGTTTAGTTGAAAATATGAGTGGTTTTATTTGCCCTAGTACAAGTGAAGAGTTTGACATCTTTGGAAAAGGAACAACACAACCTTTAGCTGATGCGTATGAAACAACCGTTTTAGGAGAAATCCCTATAGAACCTGCTATTCGTGAAGGTGGAGATAGTGGACAACCTATCACAATTATCGCACCAAATTGCGAAACATCTAAGCGCTATCAAAATATTTCTACAAAATTATGGAACTACCTACTAAAAGTCAATGAAGATGGTGGCGTTAATAATGAAGAGATTCAGCCTACCATTTTTTAGTCTATTCATTCAAGATAAAAGAGTTTTGGCTTTGTGCCAAGCTCTGATTTTAAAGTAAAATGCTTTCTCTCTTTTAATATTCTGCTAATCTCACTCTTTTCATCATCCAAATCGCCAAAATATCTTAGTTTTGCCGGACAGGTAATCTGACATGCTGTTGTAGTTTCACCCCGAGCCAGTCTCGTATCTGCACAAAATACACATTTATCCGTTATATGATTTTTTTCATCAACATATCTGGCATCATAGGGACAGGCTTCCATACAGGTCATAGTCAAATCACATTTCTCTTTATAAAGTCGTACAATACCATTTTTATCTCTATATATAGCATCATTTGGACAAGCTTCCATACAGGGAGCATCTTGACATTCTTGACACTGCATCTGCATAAACTTTACTTCTGAAGTTTCAAGATTCCAAAAATCTCCTTGTGTTGCACCATCTTCCTGAATCCAAAGTCTATGATTCTTTGCGCCTAAATCTATACCATTCTCTTCTTTACAAGCCACTTCACATGCGTGGCAATTTATACATAATTTATAATCAAATGCCATCCCATAATTTGCCATTAGAGCTTCCTTATCTGTACATCTGTATGATGCATTGTTGCGCACCCATAGACTTTCTCAAAACTGTCTTCTATTATCTGGTTATCGCAAGCTCCATTCCCAAAAGCACTCGTCAACTCTTCACTATCCATACCAAAACCATGAGCAAACCAAACAACATCCGGTGCTATTTTATTGGTAGGGTATGCTTTAATGACAACTCTTGATATAGGACTAGATACCGCTACACTATCACCCTCTTTTATATCTAGTTTTTTTGCAACACTATCATTTATCCAGATATGATTCGTTGCTTCTATATCTCGCAACATTACATTATTTGTTGAGGCTGTTTGCGTAGAAGTCACATAACGACCTGTTATCATTCTAAAACTCTCTTTAGCTACTTTAAAATCATAACTATCATGCCAAGTTGGGAGTGCATCACTTCCATTTTTTGCCAATTTTTCTATGTAACACTTTACTCTATATTTTTTATCTACACTGTAGTATCGTTTCTCTTCTGGATAATATTCATAGAGATTATTTCCCAAATCTTTTTGTTTCTCTATAAACGGATGCCAAACTCCTTTTGTTTTTAAAGAGTTATAGACTGCTTCTCCAAACTGTTTTATAATAAGATTTTTATTTCGTCTAGCTACACTGTGTTTATATAACTCGGCTAAATCATACCCACCTTCTTCAAAAGCTTTTACTTTTCCTAACTCTGCTATACTATCCTGTAAATCTTCATCATATTTTGCACTCACTTCAAAAAGAGGAACTGAGAGTTTTTTGCCTAAGCCTTTTAAAATATCTTGCATAGTTTTACTCTCATAAAGCGGTTTTATCACTTCATTTCTCAAAGCCAATGATGGTTCAAGTCTGTTAAAACTCACAACCATATCTTCACGCTCTAAATAAGTACACTCCGGAAGTATTACATCCGCCATCATAGCTGTATCACTAGGCATAGTATCAAGCACTACTACTAAATCCATCATCTCCAGCATTTTTCTAGTCTTTGCAATATTTGGCATATTTTGCATCAAGTTATGTTTTCGTATAAACATCGCATTTACTGGATAAGGAGCAGTTTTTGAGATGACTTTATCTCTAAAGTTTAACCAACTACCCCCTTTACTAGAGCCATAAATAATACCATCTAAATCAAATCTTCCCTCTGCTGCATTATATAAAGGTTCCACGATCTCTTCCTGATTTAACTTTATAGGTTTTCCAAAAATAATGCCACCTTTACGGTTTACACTTCCGGCAAGTGCATTTATAAGTACCATGGCTCTACGAAATTGAAAATCATTTTGAGACCAGACACTTCTTCTACCCAAATAATAGAGTGGATTTTTGGCACTAAAAAATTCTCTTGTCACCTGCTCTATTTTCTCTGCAGGTATATGCGTTTTACTCTCTGCCCATTTTGCTGTGTATTTATGAGACAGTATATGTTGTTGTAATTTATCAAAATCATCAAACTGTTCTTTTACATATTTCGCATTATAGAGTTTCTCTTTTATGGCAATATAAACCATACTTAAACAAAATGCCAAATCAGTTCCAGGATTTATAGGTAAAAATTCATCTGCTTTTATAGCAGTCATTGTGCATCGTGGATCTAAAACAACAAGTTTTTGCTTTGTGTGAAGCATATCTACACTATCAGGAGTGATTAGAGATTCATATCTATTTGCCCCACTTATTATAAGGTAATCACTTCCAGCCACATCCATCTCACCAACATCACCAATTGTAAGCTGTGTCGCACCTAGTTTGGTATTTAAACAGATAGAACCCTCATCTAAAAAGTTTGCACTGCCTATTTTTCCACCGAAAAATTTGATATACTCATCTTTATTAAAACCTTCTCCGTTACAATAAGCTAAGCTAGAGCGATTATCCTTTTGCTCGTCAATTATCTTAACTAACTTATCTTTTATATATTCGTTTGCTTCATCCCAAGTAACACGTTTAAACCTGCCAGATCCTCTCTCCCCTATTCTAATAAGAGGGTATTTAAGTCTGTCTTTATCATATACAGCTTGAATCCCTGCATTTCCTTTTGGACAAAGCATATTTCTTGATTTTGGAAAGTATTGGTTTGGATTGAGTTTTGTAATCGTACTATTTTCAACTCTAGCAAAGCCAGCACACTTATTTCTACACATATTACAAAGATAAGGTATATCTTCTGCATCGCGTTTAGCAGTTGTTTTTATAGTAATGCATGAATTTGCAAGAGATGAAGTAGCATAAACACAGAGTGAAATGCTACCCTGCAAAAATTTTCTTCTGGAAGTTTCTATGATTTTCATAGTGAGATTGTAACTAAGTTAATGTTAGGTGCGACTAAAGTCACACCTAAAAATAGCTAATGAGCTCCGCCTTCAAGATCAAACATTTTTTGACCAAAATAGTAAAGCATAAAGAAAATACCAATACCACCAAAACCAATAGCTATTTCAGCAGCACTTGGAAAGTATTCAACCCACTCAGGTGGAAGCTGATACTCTACAGTTTTCATCATTTGAAGTGGTTTAAGTTGTGTATCATGAACTAAATCATATCTCATAAAGAAGATACCAATCATACCAATAAAGGAAGTAAATACATAAAGTTTAATGGATTGCCATTTCGTGGCTAACATAATTACGAATGGAATAACCATACCACAAAGAACTTCTCCATATAAAAAAGCGCCACTATGTAAAATATGTTCTGCAGTATCGGCACGACCTGGCATACCACCATAAATAGCAGTCAAAAATTTCCAAGTTTCAAAGAACATCAATATTGCAAGAAGCAATGCTTGAATTTTAGCAAGTCCTAAAAGGCCCTTTTTAATATCATCTGGAATTTGCATTTTATATCTAAATCCATACATTAAATATATTAAGTATATACCTGTAATAAATGCAGTTAAAATAAAATATGTTGGATAAAATACACCATTAGAGATAATTCTTGCATTTAAAAATCCAAAAACACCACCAAGATTTGAGTGTGCTGCAAGACCTACTAAAAGACCTGTAAGCCCAAATATTCTAGCATTTTTCATATCATTACGCATTAAGAAAATAAACTCAATAATCATAAATGTTAAATAAAGACCATAAAGTGTTCCCATCCACCAAATAGCAGAAGTCAGTCCTGGACTTAATACGTTATAGATAAGCATAGTTACCGGGTGGCCAATCTCAAATGCAATAACAGCAAAACCAGCCAAAATAGTAACAATAGAGCCAAAAATAGCTCTCTTACTCATTGCCATATAATCTTTAAAGCCAAATACGTCTCCAAGTGATCCAACAATACATAAACCAGTTGAACTTACAACAAAGAAAATATACATTGCAATTAAAAGACCCCATGGATGTTCTCTTGTTACATTATATGCATGATGTGAATGCATTAAGTATTCAACAACACCCCATCCAAAAGCACCTAATAAACCTACTGTTATAAAAAACATTAAAAGATTTAACGGAGTCTTTTCAAATGTCATTAAAGATTTCAATGTGAAATCTTTCATTGGTATTATTTTTTTAATAAAATTCATCATTTCCTCCTTATGTTAGATAGAACAGTTTTGGATTTGTACCAAGATGAGATTTTAGACTGAAGTGTTCTCTTGTTCTTAGTAATTCACTAATTTCACTCTCTGGGTCATCAAGATCACCAAATGTTCTTACTTTTGTAGGACAAGTGTTTTGACAAGCTGTTGTAGTCTCACCACGAGCAAGCCTTGTATCTGAACAGAAAGTACACTTATCTACAGTCATAGTTCGATCATCCACATATCTTGCATCATAAGGACAAGCATTCATACAATATGAACATAAAATACATTTGTCAGCATTTACTCGTACAACACCATTTTCATCATAGTATGTTGCATGTGTCGGACATACCTCCTCACAAGGAGCATCATCACAATGCTGACATTGACTTGGTAAAAAAGCAGCCGAAGCTATATCTAAAAGTGGCCATTGCCCCTCTGGATTATTTCCACCTACCCAAATTCTATGCTTTTCTGCACCTAATTCTACGCCATTTTCTTCTTTACATGCTACTTCACATGCTTTACAGTTGATACAATTTTTGTAATCAAGTGCCATTCCATATCTAGCCATAAGTTACACCTTTCTTATTTCTACATTAGTTTCATGCATAACAGCTGCACCATACACAGGCTCTATCTTATCTTCAATAAGTAGAGCATCATTTGCACCCATACCATAAGCCATTTCCATTTTTTCACTGCTTCCACCGAAACCGTGAAGCATAAAGATTTGATTAGGCGCTATTTTTTCCGTTGGATACGCTAAAATTTCTACTTTTCCGATATTACTTTTCACTTCAACTTTGTCACCAAACTTAATACCACGCTTATCTGCAACTCTTTGATTAATCCAAATATAGTTTGTAGGGATTAAATCTCTTAACATTGCATTATTTGTAGTACCACTTTGTGTAAACTGTGCATGACGACCCGTTACAAGTCTAAATTGACCTTCAGGCACTGAAAATTTATAATCATCATGCCATGTAGGAACTGCATCTACACCTTTTTTCGCTAAATTTGGAAGTGTAAAATGAACTTTTAATTTATCATTTTGCGTTGTATATTTTTTCTTATTGTCAGGATAATACTCTGATTCATTAGGATTGAGTTGTTTATGATACTCTTCTATATGTGGATAATAAACACCTCTCTCTTCTAAAATTTTCCAAGCTTTTTCACCATACATAGAAACTACTTTTTCTTTGTTTTGCTCTTCTACAGGTTTTTCCCATGGATCAGTTAAATCAAATCCATTCTCTTTATAGTAAGCAAGAATTTCCTTTGGACTCATACCTTCAGTGTCGTCTTGAACATCTTCATCATACTTTTTGGTAATTTCCCAAAGAGGTTTTGAAAGTTTTTCTGCTAATTCTTTATAAATAACCTCAGGAGTTTTTGTTTCATAAAGTGGTGCAATAGATGCCTTTCTTTGTACAATTGCAGGTTCAGTAGCACCATAAGAGCTAACTGGAGATGTTCTCTCTAAGTATGATGCTTCAGGTAAAACAACATCTGCATACATCGTAGTATCACTAGGCAAGATATCTATCATAACATTCAAATCCATCATTTTTAGGAACTGCACCGTTTTTTTCGTATTTGGCACCCCTGCTAATGGATTATGTTTTCTCATAAACATACTTCTTACTTTATAAGGAGCTTTTCCTTCCAGAACCATATTTCTAAAAACAATCCAAGAACCAGTTTTTTGAGATGGAATAGCAATACCTTCTTTATCAAATCTAGGTTGTGCTTGTCCATAAATCGGAGCATTTATATCTTCTTTTGGAAGTGCTAATTTTTCACCGTAAACAAGCCCGCCTTTTTTATCAAGATTACCACTAAGTGCTTGAAATGTTGCCATAGCACGACGAAGCTGGAAGTCATTTTTACTAAATACACTTCTTCTGCCTTGATAATAAATAGGACTACGAGCTTGCATAAATTCACGAGCAGTTTTATAAATCTCTTTAGCAGGAATATTTGTTATCTCTGCTGCCCACTCTGGAGTATATTTACTTGAAAGAATTGTGTTTTTATATTCATCAAATCCAATACCATGTTCTGCAACAAAATCTTTATCATATAGTTCTTCTTTAAGAACCACATATGTCAAAGAGAGCACAAATGCAAGGTCAGTACCAGGATTTACCGCATACCATCTGTCAGCTTTTGCAGATGTATTTGTAAAACGCGGATCTAGAACAATAGTTTTAAGTCCTCTTCCCTTGCTGCGTTTAAACATATCCATAGTATCTGGAGTAATAATAGCCTCTGCACGATTTGCACCAGCTATAATCAAATAATCTGCATTATTCAAATCTGCTTCGCCATACGTACCAAGAGTATTAACATATCCACCAAGTGTTGTTTCAAGACAGATACTTATCTCATCTACATAGTTTGGAGAACCAATTTTCTCACCAACTAATACTTCAAAGCCCTCTTTAGAAAGCCCCTCACCGTTACAGTAACCAATAGTAGCACGGTTATCTTTCTCTTCATCAAGAATCTGTTTAATACCTTTAAATTTATTGGTACCATTTAAGATTGCTTCATATGCTTCATCCCATGTTACACGTTTATATTTACCATCGCCACGTTCACCAATTCTTATCATTGGATATTTGAGACGATCCGGATCGTATAAAGTTTGAATACCGGCATTTCCTCTTGGACATAACATATTTCTCGATTTTGGAAAGTATGGATTCGGATTTAGTTTTGTAATAATTCCATCTTCCACTCTGGCAAAACCTGCACATTTATTGACACATATACCACATAAGAATGGAACATTCTCTGCTTCTTTTGTACTTGTCTTTGTTGTTATAGTACTTGGTATACGACCGTTAGCTGATTGATGTTTACTAGCATGCTCGCTAGAAAAAAGATTTGTAGCACTAATCGCCGATGCACCAGCAACACTTAATGCCACACTTCCTTGAAGAAATTTTCTTCTAGAAACTTCTACACTCATAAGCATTTCCTCTTTTTAAATTTTCTAAATGGTCTATAAATTTAAGACAAACTTATAATATTATTTTAGATACTTATATTCTAATTCAATTATGCTTATAATAAACTTTTATTCGTCTAATATTAATAATAAGTAGAGGTAATGGATAGAAATGGAATAACTAAAGCGTGACAGACGTCACACTTTAAGAAGAAAGGTTAGTATCTATATCTTAGATATACTCGTACATCTTGTGCGGACTCTACTGGATTTTGGTTTTGTGCAACAGCTTCATCCATTGTCATTGGTGTTCCACCATCTCCAAAGAAAGCATGACTTCCTGTGTATTTATAGTCCAAATATGTATAACGTATCTGTGCAGTTAAAATTTTACCTATAAGATCTTTATTAAACCATACTTCATAGGCATCTCCACGTGTTGCAAGTTTACTGCCAACTAAAGTATCTTCACCATATGTAAAACTTCTCCAGTATTTACTACCATGATTATACTCTATACCAACCCTTGCATCATCAATCAATTGACAAGGCCAATTAAAACCGGTATAAAAAGACGTTCCTGTCTCTTTTTTGTCTGAACCAAGCATTGTGTGTCCATTATCCGGATTTGTTTGGCTATATGCAAAAGATGCAAAGAAAACTGTATCATCAAGCATATCAGTAATGCCGTCACCTATACCATCAGCTATAAAACTAGCTGCTCCACCCTGAACATCACCATGTTGTTTAAATTCATATGTATTAGGAGTACCAGTAGCATACATACCAGGAAGATTAAATGCATCAAACCATACCGTATGAAGTGAATATTGACCATCATCATAAGGATTAAAGAGAACACCAACTAAATCTGTATTGGAAAAACCTGGAGTATCACCATAATTATTTGAACCATTCATACTATAGGTTCCATTTGTGCTATTATAATCTATGCCACTATATCTACTGTTAACATCGCTCATACCTCGACCGAAACAGAACTTAAGTGACATTCCCGGTACATCAGTTACATTTTCAAGTTGATAGTTAAAACTTGCTCCATCAAACTCCATATTGATATTATGTCCAATAGCAGATTTTGCTTTTTGATCATCTCTGTAATTTACCAATAAACCATCAGTTGATGGACGACGACCAAAACTTGCTGTCCATGGAATATCCATACCTAAGAAAGTATCATTTTTATATAAGAAAAATGCCTCTTTTACTCTTAAAGTATTCGTAGAACCAGCTGTACCACTAACAACCCAGTCCATTTGATCCATTCCTGGATGTGGTTGTGCTACTTGACCATATATTTTATAGTATGAGAGTGTTCCAAAGAAAGAGATATGATCTGTTGGAGCATACGCCATTTTCATCCAAAGTCTATTGCTAAATACATCATTTGTATCTTTTGTGCCATCCGCCTTTTTATAACTTACATTATCATAAGCAGTTCTAAAATCAACACCAAATTTCAAGTTATCATTATTTGCTAATTTATTAACAGCACTGATTTTTTTCGTGTTATGTTTTTGTTTTTTTTCAAGCTTATCAACTTTTTTAGTTAACGCATCAATTGTAGCTTGCATTTTAGCTTTTGTGTTACTTTCATCAACTGTTGAAATTGTTGTAGATTTTAAGTTTTTATCTTTTTTTTGATTTGCTTCAAGCATAATCACTTTTTGCGTAAGCGCGTCTAGTTGTGCCTGAATACTGGCATTAACGGTAGAGTTTGCGAATGTTGCAGTTGACAAAAATGCAACCGCTGAGAGGGTAATGAGCTTTTTCATTTTATTTCCTTATAATAATAATAAGAAAATTATATTTACTTCTTCTTTAAGAAGAAGTAAAAAGTGCTTAAATACTTATAAAATGAATATTAAAACGAATAATTTGTCACTAATGCAACTGCATCTATTTCGACAAGTGCATTTTTAGGAAGTGTTTTTACTGCTACAGTTGAACGTGCCGGTTTATGTTCACCGAATGCTTTTTCATATACCGCATTCACTGCTGCAAACGAGTCCATATCTGCTAAAAAAATTGTTGTTTTAATAACATCATTTAAAGAGCTTCCGGCTTCTTCTAAAACAGCTTTAAGGTTTTGCAACACTGCAACAGCCTGAACACCTACATTTTCTTTTAACAACTCATCACTACCCTCTGGTGTTAATGCAATTTGCCCTGATGTGTATACTACTCCATTTGCCACTATTGCCTGTGAATATGGTCCAATTGCCGAAGGTGCTTTATTTGTTTGTACTGGTTTCATCGTTTTGATCCTTTAGTTTTATATAATTTTCCTGTGCATTATCCATAAATGAATCGAATAGTTCTTCATCTCTGTAACCCAAAGATGAGTAAAGTATATTCCCCTCTGCATCTACAAAATAATGTCTTGGAACCGGTGACACTTTAAAACCTTTTGGTATAAAATGGCGGTCTCTAGAGAGTAAAACTGTAACAAATTCTTGATTAACTCTCTCTTTAATCTTTTTGTTTTGCAAAGTTGTGTTTTCAAACTTTTCACACCATCTACATGTATCTGAAACTATTAAAACATAGACAAGTTTGTGCTCTTTTTTGGCAGTTAGCAGTGCTTTTGAATAATCGCACGGCCATTTAAGTTCTGCTCCAAAAATCATTTCACTGAGTAAAAACAGCATCAAAATAAATTTCATTATTTATTCCAGTTTTCTATGAGGCGGCTAAAAACTCTATATAAATCTTCTACCTCTTTTTTTGTTGTCCTCTCATTTGTTGAGTGAATCGTATCATTACGTACACCAAATTCTATAACATCTACACCAAGAGGCGCTATGAATCTTGCATCGCTAGTTCCGCCGGCAGTAGAGTGTTTTGGCTCTTTACATGTAACCTGTTTTATGGCTTCATCTATCTTTTTGACCAGTTTTGTATCTGTATCTGTTTTAAAAGGGTATGAACCTTGTGTCAGACGAAGTTCATAATCAAGCCCCTGTAAATGTTTTGCAACAAATTCACGAACCTCTTTTTGCGTTGTTTTTGTATTGTTTCTGACATTAAACATCATTTGAAGTTCATTTGGGGTTACATTTGTCACCTGCATCCCTGAACGTATATCTGTAATGACAAACTTTGAAGGAGCAAAAAACTCGTCACCCTCATCTAAATCAACGCCCGCCATATCACCCAATACTTGTGCTATTTGGTGTATTGGGTTTATTGCCTTCTCAGGGTATGCAGCATGTCCCTGCTTGCCTTTAACTGTAAGATACCCGTTAATAGAGCCTCGACGTCCAACTTTTATGGCATCTCCAAATTTATCTTCACATGTAGGCTCGGCAACAACACAGGCATCGGGAAGCATATTATGTTGCTGTAAATACTCTAATGCTTTTACGGTGCCTGCTGTTGCCTCACCCTCTTCATCTGATGTTAAGATCAAAGAGAGTGTGCCTTGAAAGTTTTTTGCTTCTTTTACAGCCTGTGTAAATGCAGCAACACCGCTTTTCATGTCCTGTGTGCCACGTCCATAGATAAAGCCATCTTTTTCTACAGCCTCATACGGATTGGTATCCCAGCCATCTCCTGCGGGAACAACATCAACATGCCCTGCAAAGCATAAATGTTCTCCATCACCAAATTTTTTATAAATAAAAAGATTTTTCACATCTTCTACATCAATTCTAACTGCTTTAAAGCCTTCAAGGTAATCTTCTACAAAGTTCAAAATACCGCCATCATCAGGCGTTTCACTTTTTGAATTTATCAGATATTTAAAAAGTTGAATAACATCCACGGTTTAGTTCTTCGGATTTTCATAAAATATATAAGGCGTTGAAAAGTTACTGATTTCAAAATAAACTTTTTTTTCACCGTTGTCAACTACATAGTTTTCATTTGTATCAATATAACCATAGCCGTAGCGGTAACTTCTCGGTACACTGCCATCTGTACTGGTAGCCGTTGTGAGTTTATCAATTTTTATAAATCTTTTAACAAGCTTGCCGCCCATATATATATCAAGTACGCCGTTTGTTCCAGTCCAGTTTTGAATAGAGCGTCCTATTTTATTTTGTGCTTCTTGTGTACATCCGCTAAACATTAACACTGCTGCTGCAACAAGCAGCATGATTATTTTATTTTTTATCATAATTTTCTCCGTATTTTAATTTTTTCAGAGCTGTTTCTTCATCTTCTTGACGCATTAATGATTCACCAACTAAAAATGCATCTACACCCGCTTTACTCAGATCTTCCAACTGTCCATGCTCATAGATACCGCTCTCTGCAACAATAATTTTGCCGTTTGGAATAAGAGGAATCAATTCATAAGAAAGATTCATATTCATCTCAAACGTCTGCAGATTTCTGTGGTTGATGCCGATGATGTCAGCACCTGCATAAATAGCTTTAACCAAATCTTTTTTATCATGCACCTCAACTAAAACTTCCAACCCTAAATGTCTTGCATAGCCCAGTAACTCTTTAAGCTCTTTTTTGCTTAAAGCTGCAGCAATAAGTAAAATAAAATCAGCCCCAAAAACCAAAGCTTCAAGTACCTGATATTTTGAAATTATAAAATCTTTTCTCAAAAGCGGCACAGAAACATATCTTCGAATACCCGCGAGATAATCTAGCGAACCTTGAAAAAAATGTGGCTCAGTTAAAACAGAAATGGCACTTGCCCCGCCGCGTTCATACGCTTGTGCAATAGCAAGAGGATCAAAGTCTTCACGAATCACACCCTTAGACGGCGATGCTTTTTTCACCTCAGCAATAATTCTGTAGGGATCTTCCTCCGTTGCTTTTAAAAACGGTATAACATCACGAGGTTGTCTAGCATTAAAAGCCAATGAGCGTCCTAACCAATCTAGCGAAAATTCTTTCTCTCTTTCTACTAAGTCTTCTTTTGTTTTTTTGATAATATCATCTAAAATCATTTTTTCTTTTTACCTTTTTTTTGTTGAACTAACTTTTTATAGCATTTGTCTATCTTCTTTACATGTAACAATATTTCAGAATTGTCTCCACCTTCCATATTGACTACTTTATCCATTATTTTCTTTGCTTTATCACACTGATGAAGCTTATAATAACCCCATGCTAAAGAATCCAAATAAAATGCCGAATCAGGGCTGTTTTTTAAAACTTTTTTAATGTAATTCATCCCTTTTTTAATATTGACATTATGATCAATAAGAATATAGCCCAAGTAGTTTAAATACAGCGGTTCATCCGTTTCATTGGTAACTTTTGTCAACTTTTCTATCACGGATGTCAAAACTTTTTTGGACATCTTTTTACTATGTGCTTCATATTCATAAATTGCACTTTGTCCCAAATATCTTATATCACCCGTATCTTCATAAAGTTTTTGAGCAAGCGCACTCGCTTTTGCATAATTTTTTCCCGTAACATAAAGTTCTAAAAGCACTCCATCATCAGCTTTTGTCTCTTCTAAAAAATCTATGAGTTTTACATAATCTCTTTTATAGGCATATATTTGAATGATTTTTTTTGCTACTGCTTTGTCTTTTTTTAAATTGTAAAGTCTTTTATATACAGACAGCAACCCTTCAATATTATTCTCATTACTGTAAATCCCGATCAAACGCTTACAAATAAGTTGTGAGCACCCATGAATGCGGGTATGTGTTTCGAGGTAAGCTATTGCATCTTTTTTTCTGTGTAAATTCACATAAAGAATAATTGCCATTTTATCAAGTATTTTTTCATTATATTCTTTCATATATGCACTGTCTAAATATTTTAAAGCTACATCATACTCTTGATTTTTAATGTATACATCACTTGCCAAAAGATAATCATCTGCTTTTTGTGTGTTTTTTGCAAGAGAAATGGCTAGTTTTTTTGCCTCATCAAGTTTTCCCATTTCAATCAAAGCAATAGTTTTCAGTCGTACTAAAATTGGATCAGATAAAGAGTCACCTGCAATTGCATCAACTTTTTTACTAACTTTGACATTTTCTTTTGCCAACAAGTAATTCTGCAGTGAACGATACAGATACTCTTTTTTTGATGATTTTTCATATAATTCTTCAAAACGTTTTGCTGCGATTTTATAGTGCTTTGTTTGTTCAGCATTAAGCGCCAACATAATATAAAAATCTTCCCCCTCAAAGGCTTTTTCATCTGGTTTTATCGGTTTTGGGTGCATTGAACATGAAATAAAAAACAGTGACACCATTGCTAGCAGTAAAATTCTAATCATCTATTATTCCTGGACACTCAAGGTTTAACTCATCAACTCTTGTTTTATAATAATCCCAAAAAGGAAATGTCTTACACTGATTTGGACGGGCATTATATATTTTACATCCGTTTGATTCTCTGTCATAAAAAACACATTCGTATGAGTCATTAATTTTATTCTCTTTTATAGAGTATTTGTAACCCTTTTTAAAGAGATATTTTAACGCAAATTCATTAACATCCATCTCTAAAACTTCTGCAATAGCGAGAATCTCATTTTTTGTTACATATATATAACCACTCTCACCCGTACAGCATCTCCCCTCACATGTAGAGCAGGCACTCGTATCAAAAGCATACGGATACTCTTCTTTTTTTATTATATTTGACATTTTATACTCTGTGTATTGGCTTTTTTATATATATTTTGTACTTTTTTTGAAGGTTCATTCCCTTCAAAACTGATAAACGGCGGCCAGACCTTGATCATAGACTTTGAACCGTTTCTTGCATGTATCATCACTAGTGATGCACTCCTGTCAATTTTAGGATGCACAAACTGCACATCAACAATTTTCATTTTTACTTTATCAAGCTCTGCGCAGACAAGCCCGAACTGTGTGGCATCATAACAAAATATAAAATGCGATTGCGGGCGTAACAGGCGCGATACCTTTTGAAAAAATTTATCTAAAGGCAGATTAACATTATAGCGTGCATTAAATAACATCTCATTTTGGCTTTTTTGTACACCTGCAGGATAAAACGGCGGATTGGAAATAATATAGTCATATTTGTTTTTTTCTGTAAGTTCCAAAAAATCACACTCATAAAGTTTATAAGATATATTATTGACCCTTGCATTTGTTTTACAAAAGTGTATAAAAGCCTCTTGTTTTTCTACTGCCTCCAACTCTACTTTTTTGTTGTCTCTTGCAACGAGCAGACCTACAATTCCACACCCTGCGCCCACATCCAACACTTTGCCTTTAGGATGAAAAGAGTTGATAAAATCATATAAAAACAGAGAGTCACTGTTGTAACAGTAACCGGAATCTGGCTGATAAAGAAGCATGAATTAAAGTCCCTTGGGTTATAATATTGCAATTATATCTTAAAGGCTTTAAATGATAATTATTCCTGCACGCTTAGCTTCCTCGCGTTTCCCACAAAAAGTTTTAGCAGATATCGGCGGACTGCCGATGGTAGTGCGAACAGCAAAAAGAGTTGCCCATTTAGACAGAGTTGTCGTAGCTGCCGATGATGAACGCATCATAGCTACATGTAAAGAGTACGGCATAGAAGCAATGCTTACTTCAACGACACATAAAAGCGGTACAGACAGAATCCATGAGTGTGCTACGATTTTAAACCTGGACGATAATGAACTTATCATAAATGTTCAGGCAGATGAGCCTTTTATAGAGCCAGATGTCGTAGAATCACTGATGAAAAAGCTCAAACAACTCCAAACAGATAAAGAAGATTTTATTATGGGAAGCTGCTATAATTCTATCAATGCAGAGGCTGCAACAGACCCGAATCTCGTAAAAGTCGTGCTTAATGAAAAAAGTAATGCCATCTATTTTTCTCGCGCAAAAATACCTCACAATCAAAGCGGAGAAGCTGTTTATTTTGGACATATCGGCATTTACGGATTTTCTAAAAAAAGTTTGAAAGATTTTTGTTCGTTGCCTGATGCTCCCATTGAAGACATTGAAAAATTAGAGCAGCTGCGTGCAATTTATCACGGAAAAAACATAGCTATGGTAAAAGTGGCAAGTACAGGTTTTGGAATTGATACAGAGGATGATTTAAAAAGAGCAGTTGAGATTTTTTTGTAAAAAAGTTTACATGTAAAAAAAGCCCCAAATAATGGGACTTAAATATAAGAAAAAGTTTAAAACTTAGATATTGTCGCGAATACCTAAATCTTCGATTAGTTTTGCATAAGCATCTTTGTCTTTTCTTTTGAAGTATTTCATCAAACGACGACGTTGACCAACTAATTTTAGTAGTCCTAAACGAGATGCATGATCTTTTTTGAAAACTTTTAAGTGATCAGTTAATTCTTTAATTCTTTCAGTTAAAAGTGCAATTTGAACTTCACTTGAACCAGTGTCGTTTTCTTTGCGACCGTATTTCGCAACTATTTCTTGTTTTTTAGCCGAATCTAAAGCCATAATAGCCTCCTGATGGGTATAATAATCTAACTCAAATGCATAGTGCAGAAGAATTGAAGCGTGATTATACCAAAACTTTTCTTTAAATTTTATTTTTATATTTCTTTTGTATAAATCATCATCTTATATAGTAATAAAACAGTAATTTTAGATATAATATAATTTTAAAAGTCTAAATGAAAGTAAATATATGCTTATAACCCGTGCCAGCGAATATGCCATCTTGTCACTTATACTGCTCTCAAAAGCAGAATCTCCAATGGATAGTGACACTCTCTCTAGAGAACTCTCTATTTCTAAAAGCTTTTTGGCAAAAATACTTCAGTCACTGGCAAAAGCGCAAATATTAAACTCCTATAAAGGTGTGAACGGCGGTTTTGCTTTAAAAAAAGAGCCTCAAGATATTAATATGCTTGAAGTTGCATCTTGCGTGGAAGGCAAAGCTCCTGCCGTTTTTGAATGTGCTCCATCTTTAGAAGACTGCCCGTCTGAAAAAGCCAGCACATGTTCGATATGGCCTTTTTTACATAAACTCCAAGGTAAAATAGATTTGTTTTTGGCAAATTTAACTTTGGCAGACTTATTAAACGACTAAACTTGGTGAGATAGTACAACTTGGCAAGAAAACTGACAACAAAACAAAAAATTGGAACTTCACTCAACTTTTTACTAGGGAAACGTGATCTGGGTGTTGTCATTTTTGTAATGGCAATATTAGCCATTATCATAGTACCTTTGCCCTCTTCAGTTTTAGATGTTTTACTGACGATTTCTATTGCCCTTTCTGTTTTAATACTTCTTATATCACTTTATGTTCCAAAACCGACAGACTTGACAACATTTCCAACTCTTATACTTGTTTTAACACTTTTTAGACTCTCTTTAAATATTGCAACAACCAGAATGATTTTAAGTCACGGCTATGAAGGGCCTGAAAAAGTCAGTGACGTTATTACAAGCTTTGGTGACTTTGTTGTCGGCGGAAATTATGTTATTGGTATTATTGTTTTTTCTATCTTGGTACTTATCAACTTTATGGTTATCACCAAAGGTTCTACAAGGGTTGCAGAAGTTGCAGCACGTTTTGTACTTGATTCTATGCCAGGAAAACAGATGGCGGTGGATGCCGACTTAAATGCCGGCTTAATTGATGATGCCGAAGCAAAACAGCGCCGTGCAGAAATTCTTCAAGATGCCAATTTTTACGGAGCAATGGACGGTTCGTCAAAATTTGTCAAAGGTGATGCTGTTGCCGGCATTATCATTACTCTTATTAACATAATCGGCGGATTTTTAATAGGTGTTTTCCAATATAGCATGAGCGTCTCTGACAGTGCCTCAGTATTTACTCTCTTAACAATAGGTGACGGTCTTGTAAGTCAAATTCCTGCACTTATAATATCAACAGCAACGGGTATTATGATTACACGTTCATCTAACGATGGTGGTAGTTTTGCCGAAAGTACCATCTCGCAAATGATCGGCAATGCAAAAATCTTGATGATAGTCGGCTTTATTATGTTTTTATTTGCTCTTGTACCTGGTCTGCCAACTGCCTCTATGGGATTTGTCGGGATCCTTTTTGCTCTGCTTGGATGGTCTATATACAAATATGAAAGAGGTGAACTCACCATTTTAGATGTCGAAAACATGCTCGGCGTGAAGACAAAAGAAGAGATAGAAAAAGAGAAAGAAAAAATCAAACCGAAAAAAACAAATGAAGAGATTGCCAAAGAAGAAGAGAGTGCACTGGAAGACATTCTCAAAGTAGAAATGCTTGAACTTACTCTTGGCTACCAGCTTATAAAACTCGCCGACAGTTCTCAAGGCGGTGATTTACTCGAACGTATTCGTTCAATGAGAAGAAAAATTGCAAGTGATTTTGGATTTTTAATGCCGCAGGTCAGAATTCGAGACAATCTTCATCTCAAACCTAATCAATATCAGGTTCTGCTTAAAGGAATTGCCATTGGAGAGGGTGAGATTATGCCTGACAAATTTCTTGCTATGGACAGTGGTATGGCAACAGGGGAAATTCAGGGTGAACCGACAAAAGAACCTGCTTTTGGGCTCGATGCGATATGGATAACTCCTGAACAAAAAGAAGATGCAATTATAAACGGTTATACGGTTGTTGACCCGGCTACAGTTATATCGACACATATGAGCGAACTGATTAAACGCAATGCTGAAGAGCTCTTAACCCGTCAAGAAGTACAGTCGCTCATCGACAAAATTAAAGACGATTATCCGGTAATTATTGATGATGTATTAAAAGTAGCTTCTATTGGTTTAATTCAAAGAGTCCTAAAAGCACTGCTGCATGAAAAAATTCCACTTAAAGATATGCTTACAATTTTGGAAACGATTGCAGATATTGCAGAATACACAAAGAATGTTGACCTGATAACTGAACAGGTTAGAGCAAAACTCTCCCGTGTTATTACACAAATGTATGCAGGTGATGACGGTGTCATCAGGCTACTAACATTTGATACACAGACAGAACAGCTGCTACTGCAAAAATCGCAAGAACAAGACGGGGTAAGAAACCTTATGCTCAATGTAGGAGAGATTAATGCCTTGATCCAGGCAACAAGTACAAAAGCCGCAGATTTACTGCAAAAAGGGGTATCACCAGTCATCATTATCGTTGATCCACAAATCCGTCGCAGTGTTGCTGAAATATTTGAGAGATTTTCTCTTGATGTCGTCACACTTTCTCATGCAGAAATTGATTCGAGTGCAACCTTTGAGGTTATGGGCTCTATTTCAATTCAAACACAAGAAACAAACAATTAAAAGGGTAAAAATGAAAAACAGAACAATCCACCATCTCTCACACATTGACTTAGATGGATATAGCTGCCAGCTGGTTATGCAGTATACACCATACAAAAAGTTAAATTATAATGCCAATTACGGACCGGAGGTAAAACAAAAACTTGATTTAATTTTGGAAAATATCAGAAAAGCCAAAAACAAAGCCTATATTTTAATCACAGACTTAAATCTTACGGCTGATGAATCAAGATGGCTCTCTCATGAAGTAAAAAAGATGAATGACAACTCTTTTGACGTCAAATTACAGCTTTTGGACCATCACGGAAGCGGCGAAGAGAGTGCAAAAAAGCATGAATGGTATTATCTTGATACAAGTCGCTGTGCAACAAAAATCACCTATGATTATGCAAAAGAGCACTTTGAACTTGATGAGCCGGTATGGATGGAAAAATATGTTGATGTTGTCAATGCCGTTGATTTATGGAAACAAGAAGAACATGATAATTTTGAATACGGAAAAGTATGCATGCGTCTTGTCACTGAAACAAGAGAGCTTAACCGCATCATGTTTCCCCAAGAAGACTCAGAATATAAACTCACTCTCCTACATAAAGCTGCTAGTTTAATCCACGAGCCTGATGCACCTATCTTGCTGGATGATAAAATACACTCATTGAAAAAAGATTTTTTCAAAAGAAATGAAAATAATACGCTTGACAACCTTGCTACGCGTTATGTAGTAGAGCTACTAGGTAAAGCCCGTGATGAAAAAACAATTTACTACAAAGGCTATAGAGGCTACCTTAGTTACGGTGTAGGAAATACTTCTATAGTCGGTAACGGTTTTTTAACGGCTTACCCTGAATATGACTTTATAGTAGATGTCAGTTACCGCGGAACTATGAGTCTGCGTGCAAATAACAATGTAAGCGTTTCACAAATTTCTAAAGAGTGGGCAAACGGCGGCGGACACCCTAATGCAGCAGGTGGAAGGATCATGGGCTTTAAAGAACAGTTCCGTTATGACAAAGTAAAGCAGCAGATTGAAAAAATCATCAACGACAAAGAAGCCGTTGCCGGCGATTTGGAGTATAAAAAAGAGGACTAAGTCCATCTTTTTTAATTATTTATAAAATACCTTTCTACTCCGTTTGCAAGCCCTTTTGCCATCGTCTTTTGATATTTTCTGTTTACAAGTTTTCTAGCCTCATCCGGATGCGTAATAAAACCGACTTCTACCAAAACAGAAGGCATTTGTGCACCTACAAGTACCCAAAATGGTCCTTCTCTTACACCTGCATCTTTCACATTTTTATATCTGCTTTTAAGTGTTGATAACGCACCTCTTTGCAAATCAATTGCCAGCTTATTAGATGCTACTATATTATGAGAGTTGATAGTATTTAAAAAGCTTTGTTTTCCATAATAATCCATCTCATCCAAATCAGCAGAATTTTCCATTGCAGCTACTTTTTTAGCTCTGCTTGAGCGTGAAGTTGAAAGAAAATAACATTCTAGTCCACAAACTTTTTTGGCATCTTTTCGCCCCACAGCATTGGCATGAATACTGATAAAAATATCTGCATTTTTTTTATTGGCATATTTTGTTCTGTTTCTCAGTTTTATAAAATGATCACCCTCTCTAGTCATATATACTTTGTATCCACGTGAGCGCAAAATATTTCTTAGCTCTCTTGCTATGCTCAGCACTACCACTTTTTCTCTGTATTTTCTATATCCGATAGCTCCGGGATCTTTTCCGCCGTGTCCTGCATCTATAACAATAATCTTATCTCTGTCCAATCTTTTGGGCGGTGCTTTTTTGTACTTCTTTGATGCAATCGCAGTTTTGGCTTTTTTTGATTTATTGGCTACTTTTATAGAAAGCTCTTTAGCTTTTTTTGTAAAACGTACACTCAGAGGAGTTCTATTTTGAATGACAAGTCTTAAAGTATTCGGATTATATTGTGCCAGCTTTATTTTATCAATACCCTCTTGTCTGAGCGTCGTCGAACTCTTTAGCATAGAAGCATGAATATCAAAAATATATTTATAGACTCCCTTTTTTCTATCATGCAGCGTAAAATAGTTTACCTGATTTTTCTTAAGATTTTTGTCAAATCGTAAAATCAATCGTCCATTTTTAAAACGCACAGCACTTAATTTATGAGAAGATTGAATCTTAATGACTTTTTTTGTTTGATGTCTTTTTTTAGAAGAGTGTGTTACATGTATTGCTTGTTTATACTCTTTTTCATATTGTTTCACGTCAATATGGAGTTTATGTCCGCTGTATACTATACCTTTGAGTGCAGAATATTTCAGTTTTTTGTCATTATTCATTAATGCACGTAAGTACAAATTCTTATAATCATTATATGCACGAAATTGATTACTTTTACTCGAAGATTTTGAAAAAGAATCTGCCCTTTTCAAAATTTCCAGATTACTTAGGGCATGCAGAGTAGTAATAAAAAAAAGTACGAGAGCAACAACTTTTATCATAAAATATTATTCGCCCTGCATCAACTTGTCAATAAGTTCTTTTACTGTAATGATTTCATTTAATTTATAGCCGTTTGTTCCTGAGAAAAAGAGTCCTGTTTCCAAGTTGCCCTCATAGGCATCACTGAGTCTGTCCGCTATACAAAAACCGACGACTTTAGCCTCTTCTCCACGGTTACATGGTGCGACACAATTTGATATACATTTAATAGCAGGACCTTCTCTTTTTTCTACCAAATGTGTCAAGTTTGTTACGACACCTTGTGCAGGATAGCCCACAGGAGAGCCCATAAGCTTAATATCACCCTCTTTAGCATCAAGTAAAACTTTTTTAAAGTTTGCATGTGCATCACATTCAAATGTTCCAATAAAGCGTGTACCCATCTGAACACCGCTGGCACCGAGTTCCATCATTGCTTCTATATCATTTTTATCCCATATACCGCCCGCAGCGATAACAGGCATACCACCCCATAATGCAGCCTCTTCAACAACAGGTTTTACAAGATTTTCAAGCTGGTATTCATCCATTGAACACTGCTCATATGTAAACCCTTGATGCCCGCCGCTTTTAGGACCTTCAAGGATTACTGCATCAGGAAGACGGTTATATCGTTTTTGCCATCTTTTACAGATTATTTTTAACGCTTTAGGTGATGACACAATAGGTACAAGCGCTACATCAGGATACCCTTCTGTAAATTCCGGCATATTTGTAGGAAGCCCGGCTCCTGTAATGATAATATCTATACCTGCTTCACATGCATCACGTACTACACGTCCGTAGTCATTAATAGCATACAAAATATTTGCAGCTAAAGGTTTATCACCACAAATTTTTCTGGAATTTTTCACAATTTCATGAAAACCCTCTTTCGAATAAAAATTCACTTCACTCAAAGGTCTGTCCGCCACCAATTTTTTTGCAAATTCTTTATCTTTGTAGTAACCTGTTCCAACAGAACTTATAACACCGAGTCCGCCTTCTTTTGAAACAGTTCCGGCTAATTGATCCCAGCTGATACCGACACCCATACCACCTTGCACTATTGGCTTTTCTATTTCATATTTACCAATTTTTAAAGACTTGAAACTCATTTTATTTAACCTTTAACTTTGCAAATTTTCTTTTTCCAACCTGTAACAGGTACTCTCCGGATGACAACTCTAATTTATCATCAGAAACTTTTTCTTGATCTATTTTAACACCACCCTGCTTAATATCTCGTCTTGCCTGAGATGTTGAGGGCTCCATGTTACATTCTAGCAATGCTTTTGCAATCCAAATCGGTCCATCACAGCTAAATTCTGCAATATCACTTGGAATTTGACTTTTTGAATGCACTTTATCAAATTCCACTTTTGCATTCTCTGCTACTTCTTTGCTGTGAAAACGTGCTGTAATTTCCAATGCCAAATCTTCTTTGACTTTTTTAGGATGCAGCTTTCCTTCTTTAACCGCTGTTTCAAGTTCTGCTATTTCATCCAAACTCTTATCACTCAATAGTTCAAAATAACGCCACATAAGCTCATCAGATATACTTAGAACTTTACCAAACATATCATTTGGTTTATCTGACACACCTATGTAATTACCCAATGACTTACTCATTTTTTGTACGCCGTCAAGCCCTTCTAAAATAGGCATCATCAAAACAGCCTGCTGCTTTTTAATGTCATACGCTTTTTGCAACTGTCTACCCATTAAAAGATTGAATTTTTGGTCTGTTCCGCCTATTTCAATATCAGACTTTAAATATACACTGTCATAACCCTGCAACAACGGATACATAAACTCACTTGTAGCAATTGCCACATTTGTTTTAAATCTTTTTGAAAAATCATCACGTTCAAGCATACGTGCCACTGTTAAATTAGATGCAAGTGATATTAAATCAGATGCACTCATTTTCCCGAGCCAGTCATCATTATAGACTATATCTGTTTTACTCTCATCTAAAATTTTAAAAGCCTGTGTCGTATAGCTCTCAATGTTTTTAATAATATCTTCTTTTGATAAAACCTTACGTGTAGCATTCTTACCCGTCGGATCACCGATTGTCGCCGTAAAACTTCCTATCAAAAACTGTACACGCGCACCGTATTTTTGAAATGTTGCAAGTTTTTGCAAAAGAACTGTATGTCCAAGGTGCAAATCCGGCGCTGTAGGATCAAAACCCGCTTTTACCATATATGTTTTACCCTCTTGAAAATAAGCTTTTAAAAGTTTTTCTATTCTCTCGTTGTCAATAATCTCTGCACAACCTCTGTTTATCTCTCTTAAAGCTTCATCTATCATCTATTATTCTCTCTATATTGATTTAATTTTTATAAGCATCGTCAGTTCTAACCAAATTGACAACTTTTATTTTTGACTCTATTTTAACACGAAGTGAGTTAATATCAGCTTCTTTTGACTCAAAAACCAGATCACAATACTTAATATAATCAGAATTGTCTTTTCCTAATTCGATTGAGTTAATATCTACATCGAGTTTTACCAGAAAACTTAAAAACTCAGCTAAAGCACCTTTTTCATTATGAAGAGAAGCAATAAGCTTGTATCTATATATTTTTTCTTGTTTCCATCGGACAAATACCATTGGCTCATTTTCTTCAAGCATTTTTGCAGCATGATTACATAGTTTATGATGTACATGTACTTTTGTTTTGTCTAAAAAGCCCATGACTTCATCACCATATTTTGGATGACAGCAATAATCAAAGACAATGTCGGTAATATTTGTCGTAGAATAAATCTCAAGACCGGTAATTTCATAACGCTTAAGCTTAAATCTATGACGAGAAATAAAATTTTTAAACCTGTTATTTTTACTGATATCCGTTATATATTTGTGAATAACATTTTTAAAATGTTCTATATCATTAGGAATTGAGGTCACACTGTCACAATGTTGCTTAACAAACCATTCCTGTACTCTTGAATGATTCAAATTCATTGCCGTAGCAACTATGTTTATAGCCATTTTTGCATTAATTTCACGAATTCTTGCGTTACAGTTTAATTTCATATTTGTTTTGGCTTTTGAGGTTTTTACGGCATCAATCCAAGAACATCTCGTAATAATTTCATCACCGGTAATAATTTTTACAATATCTCCGTTATTTAATTCTGTAAGTAATGAAGCTTTTGTTTTGTTTACTAAAGCATTTACAGCTTTATTGCCGACTTCAGAGTGCACAGCATAAGCAAAATCAAGTGCCACAGCACCGCGAGGAAGGGTAAAAGCATCCCCTGTTGGAGAAAAAACTGAAATATCTTCAGAATATAAATCATTTTTTATAAGCGCATAAAAGTCCTCGACAGATTCATTTTGATACTGCAGGCTATTTAACCAGTCAAGCTTAATGTTATTCCCGCCACTTTTATATTTCCAATGCGCGGCAACACCGAGTTCTGCAGTTTTATGCATTTCATAAGTTCTGATTTGCACTTCAAAAATTGTAGCATTGTGAAAAACTGTCGTATGAATAGTTTGATATCCATTGTCTTTTGCTACAGCAATATAATCCTTAAATCGTGATGCAAGCGGACGAAAGTTTAGGTGAATCAGGCCCAAAATCGTATAACATTTCACAGGGTCGGTTGTAAGAATTCTCACGGCAAGAAGGTCCAGTACCTCATCAATACTCACACCTTTTCTTTGCATCTTTAGATAAATGGAATACTTATGCTTAATTCTTGAGAGAATCTCAAAATCATCTTCACAAAAACCATTTTTGACAAGAATCTTCATAATTGATTCTTTGATAGCATTGAGCTTCATCTCAATAGCATGATAGTTTGTGTCAAGATAATTTTCTATATGGTGTTTTTCTTCCGGAAATAGATAACCAAAACTCAAATCTTCAAGCATATTTTTTAAAAATGAGATTCCAAGCCTGTGTGCAATAGGAGCGTATACAACCAAAGTCTCTTCAGCAATCCGTTTTTGTTTGTGTCCAGGTAAAGCGTCCAACGTCAACATGTTATGCAGCCTGTCACAAAGCTTGACAACTAAAACCCGAACATCTTCAATACTTGCAATCAGCATTTTTCTAAAAGAAAGTGCCGATACCACAAGTTTTTCATCAGAATTTGATGGAATAAGTTCATGATCTCTAATAGCATCAATTTTTGTAAGACCAGCCACTAAATGAGCAACATCTTTACCAAATAAATCTTCAATTTGCTCAATGGTAATTGGAGTATCTTCTACAACATCATGTAACAATGCGGCAATAGCCATGGACTCATCATTGGTTATAGATGCAACAATAGAAGCTACTAAAATGGGATGAATAATGTAAGGTTCACCGCTCTTTCTATACTGTCCCTGATGTGAATCTATAGAAAATTGTAAAGCCTTTTCAAGCGGTTGGCTTTTAGGTATTTGAGAAAAAAGATAAGAAGTCGCAGATTCAATATCATGAATATGTTTGACTTTTTCTATATCTACTTGACTCAGAGGCAAAAGATTACTTTTCTTTGTCTGTAAAGCCTTTAACCGTTATAAGGCCTTCAGCTATTTCCATCAATGCTAAATCAGCTGATTTAATATTGCTTGTATTGACATTTAATTTGCTTGGAGCACCATTTTCTAACTCATCACATCTCTTCGCAACTGCAATTGCCAATTGATAGCGGTCCATATTTGGATGGTCTTTTAAAACTTTTGCTGTTAATTCTTCAACTTTCATTCTCTGTTTTTCCTTTAGTTTATTTTACTATTGAGCAGTTACTCATATTTCCGTTCAAAATATCTAACAAATTTCCTTGCTTTGACATGTCACAAACAATAATTGGCAAACTATTGTCTTTTGCCAATGCTATAGAAGTATCATCCATAACCTTAATATGATCTTGTAATGCCTGATCATATGTAAGTTCAGCTAATTTTACGGCATCGCTGTATTTAGCAGGGTCTTTATCATAGACCCCATCAACTTTTGTAGCTTTAATTATAACTTCTGCACCAATTTCAACAGCTCTAAGTGTTGCTGCTGTATCTGTAGTAAAAAACGGATTTCCCGTTCCTGCTGCAAATATAACTACGCGTCCTTTTTCAAGATGACGCGTCGCTTTACGATTAATGTATGGCTCTGCAATTTGTTCCATTTTAATCGCTGTCTGCATACGAACCTGCATTCCGGCATGTTCGCAAGCCTCTTGCATAGCTACACCGTTAATCACAGTTGCAAGCATCCCCATATAATCACCAGAGGTACGCTTAATAATTCCATCTTGTGCGGCAGTAACACCGCGGATAATATTTCCGCCTCCGATGACTATACCGACTTCAATACCTGCATCAACAAGAGTTTTAATCTCTTGGGCTATATACTTTAAAATCTTTGTATCGATTCCATGACCTGCTTCTCCAGCAAGAGCTTCACCCGAAAATTTAACTAAAACACGTTTGTTTATCATGCATATACCTTTTTATAAAAATCTGGGTATTATACTTAAAAATGGCTTTTGTTTTGCTTTGGACGTTTTAGAGATGCTTTTTAATCTATATCAATAGCCTCGTTTCTTGCCTTTTCTATTAATGAATCAACATCATTCGCTTCCTCTGGGTACTTACATGTACCTATAGAAATTTTAAAATCTATATTGTACTTTGTATCGAGCTCCGGTGATTCTGCGAAAGATTCTTCCACCCTTTTAAGCACAATATTATAGTTTCTTTCTTCAAGGTATTCGTTAAAAACAACAACAAAGGTATCATCACTCATATGTCCTATGATATCTTCATCACGCGTGCTTTGCAATAATCTGTTGCTCGCTTCTAAAATAAATTCTTCCGCTAAAACCTTAGCATGCAGCTTAACTTCATGATAATTTTTTATTTTTACCAACATAATTAAAAAAGACTTGTCATGCCTCAATGCTCTGTCTATTTGTTCAGAAATAACAATTTTAATATTTTCTTTATTTGGTAATGAAGTCACAGGGTGATAATAGGCATTTTTTATCAATATATTTTCATTTTCTTGACGTTTTTGAATAGTTTGTTTATATCTCAAATTAAAAAACAGACTCACCAATAAAAGTGCTATAACTAAAAATATGTAATATTGGTACAGTTCACATTCTTGCATAATTATCACCGCCATAATTTTGGTTTAATTTATTGTAACATAAAATATCATTATTTTGACTTATACTTTTACGTCCTCTTTTTCCTTATGCGTAACACCCTCATAGACTACTTTATGGTGTGCTATAGCTCCGCTGGACTGTTCTTTTTCAATTGTTAAACCCTCAGGAACCTCAACAGAATGAAGTTGAATAGCCGTTTGTTTAAAATTTGGTTCACCTGATTTTGGACAAAAACTTTCATTTGTCAAAGTGTTCACGAGTTGCTCATTAAAATGAAATGGAACAAAAACTGTCCCTTCTCGTACACTTGATGTCACTCTAACTATAACATCATCAACCCGCCCGCGAGGAGATGAAAGACTCATCCTGTCTCCACTTTTAACCTTCAGTTTTTGTGCATCTATTGGCGATATATCCACCCACGCTTCAGGAGCAAGGTTATCAAGTATAGCTATATCTCTCGTTTTGGTACGGGTATGCCACTGCTCAACCGTACGCCCGGTATTTAAAATCACCGGAAACTCAGGGCTGACAGGCTCTGCCATCGGATACCACTCTGCACAAACCAGATTCGCTTTTTTATCGGCTGTTCTAAATGGAGTATCAGAAGAGTAGAGTCTTTTCGTTCCTTTTGGGTGCTCTTCATTACAAGGCCATTGAATCCCGCCAAGTTCTTCTATAAGCTCATAACTCATACCGCTGTAATCACACAGCTGCCCTTTTGAGACTTTTTTCCACTCTTCAAAAGCATCTCTAGGTTCACTCCAATTTGGAAAGAGCATTTCATTGACCCCTTCAAAATATTTAGAAAATTCTATTATGATATCAAAATCACTTTTTGCTTCTCCGATAGGTTCTACTGCCTTATTTGCTTTGTTGCATCGTCTTTCACTATTGGTGTAAACACCCTCTTTTTCACCCCATGTAGCTGCTGCAAAAACTACATCCGCTATTTGTGCGGTATCACCTAAAAATGCATCCTGTACGACGAGCAAATCAAGTTTTGCCAGAGTTTTACGCAATTTATCCTGATTTACAAAAGAGACCAGTGGGTTTGTAGCCGTTATCCAAAGTGCTTTTATCTCTCCTCTGTCTATTGCATCAATTATTTCAGCATATTTGTATCCACGCTCACGTGGAATAATATCTTGCGGAACATTAACAATTTGAGCATACTCTTTTAAAGCCTTTTCATCTCCGTAATTTCTATATCCCGGCAGAGATGAAGTAAACCCTGTCTCTCTTGTACCCATAGCATTACACTGCCCTGTAATACTAAAAGGACCTGTTCCCTCACGCCCGATATGCCCGGTTAAAAGGTGCAGATTAATGATTGCACTGACCGTATCTGTTCCCATAAATGACTGATTTATTCCCATCGTCCAACCTGTGATCACTTTTTCATTTGAGACAAATTCACGCGCAAGTTCATACAAAGTTTTTACATCAATACCCGTAATATTTGCCACTTCTTGAGGCGGATAATCCTGCAGGTGTTTTTTCAGTTCTTTCAAACCGTTTGTATTTGCTTTTATATACCCTTCATCTTCCCATCCCTGTTCTAACACAATGTATGCCAAACCATTATAAAGCGCCAAATCGGTGCGAGGCCTTACAGGCACATACACATCAGCCATTTGTGATGTCTTTGACGCTCTAGGGTCAATAACTATCACTTTTTTCTTTGGATTCTTGTTTACATGTAAGGTTAATATTGGATGATTGTCTGCAATATTTGCCCCGACCAAAAATATGGTGTCTGCGTGTTCAAAATCTTCATAAGAGCTTGTAGGACCGTCACTACCGAGTGACTGTTTATACCCCATAACGGCTGATGCCATACATAAAGTGGTATTTCCGTCATAATTATTTGTACGAAGTCCCAATTGGACAAATTTGCCCAAAGTATAGAACTCTTCTGTCAAAAACTGCCCTGTTCCTATAACTGATACAGCTTTGTTTCCATGCTCTTTTTGAATTCTTTTAAATTCATTGCTCACTTTTGTAAAAGCTTCATCCCATGTTACACTTTGTAACTCTCCATTACGTTTAATAAGCGGTGTTTGGATTCTATGCGGAGAGTTTATCATTTGGTGCTCGCTCAAACCTTTTGGACAAAGTGTACCCTGATTAACAAAGTGTTTTGGGTTTCCTTTTGTATAGACTGCTTTGCCATCTTTAACACCAATGTAAAGACCGCAACCAACACCGCAATATCCACAGGTTGAAAAAACCCATTTATCTGGTTTTTTTTCATCAGCTATCATCCCAAATGTATCATCATGAGAAAGTTTATATTTCTCCTCTTTTATATCAAAACCCAAAAAATCTTTTATTTTAGTTATCATCACAATTCCTTTCTCTAACGCTGTTTGCCAACAAAAAATCCACCTGCCATACCCAGTGGAACTACTGTCGTGTAAAATAAAAACCTGTCACTTATCTCACTCATAAAAGCAATAACTATTGCCAAAAAGAGTATCACCGATGCAGCTGTTATAAAACCCGCACTTACAAAAATTAAAGCAAGCAGAGGTAAAATAACACCGCCTGCTATCAAGCTTGTAAAACGAATTAGTTTAATATTTTTAAAATTTTCATTTAAAAGTCTTTTTGTACGTTGTAATTGATATGCATTATCTTTTGTATCGAGTGTTCTTATATCTTCATAGGAGAAGAACAGTTGTGCCAATGAACCGAGCATACCCAGAGTAGTCAGAGGAATAATCGCTTCATGCACACTTGATACACTACTCATAAATGCCACTAAGAACACCCCAATATAAGCCACTCCAAAAAATTTAAAGTTTGTTGTTATTCTGTTCCATGAAGGACGCGCGCGAATACGATAAATCATACTTTGTGCATAAATTCCATAAATTCCTATAGTCAGCGTAACTGCTTCAAGTATAAGCCGTAAAAGAGTAGAGAACTCAAAAAAGTAACTTGCAACAACAGCTGTCATAAGTCCTGTAAAGACGCCAAGAGCTAATGCTTCACGCGAAAGCCATGAGGTTTTTATATTTTTCATAGCAGTTATTGCTAAAAATGGTCGTCCCAGGTGTAAAGCTGAAAGAGGCAGACCAACAGCTGCAGGAAGCATCACAAGCAGTGCCATTATCCAATTTGTACTCTCAAATCCGAACAGACTCATAAAATCACCTAAAAAGAGTGCTAAAAAACCACCAAGCGAAATTTGTGTCAGAACCGTCATAAATACAAGAGGAAGTTCTTTATGTGCTGGTTTTAAAATATGTTCATCCATCTCTTTCATATTATCAGGAAGAGTATCAGGGAGAGTATAGCGTGTTGTTGAATTGGTAATTCTCGCATCAGGTAAAAACGGCATATTTGCCTGTTCATCAATATCACGATTCAACCACTCTTCTACATTGACGACTTCAATTTCAATTGCACCGGCTGGACAAGCTTGAACACAAGCTGGAGATTCTTCAACATCGAGTCTTTCATGACACATATGACATTTTGTAACAATATTTCTCTCCTCATGAAATACAGGAACACCATAAGGACAATTCCATGTACAGTATTGACAACCTATACAAGTATCATCATCATGCACAACAATACCTGTTTCTGCTATTTTGATATAAGATTCAGTTGGACATCCTATCAAGCACTCTGGATCTATACAATGATTACAGCTCATGGAATTTAACATCTGTGTAAATGCAGGAAAATCACCACCTTCCATTTCGCCAACACGACGCCATTTTATATCGGCTGGGTTATTATTTTGCTCATTACATGCAACTTCACAACATCTACATCCGACACAAGCAACAGCATCAAAGTGAAAACGGTACTGTTCACCCTCTTTTAAAGGCGGAATATCTATTGAATAATTACCACATTGCATACCTGTATCTGCTTTGTAATCTATAAAATTCTCTAGGGGTGTTTGCATGTAAGTATTCTCCATATATAAGTGATGAAATCATACTCTATGTAAATGAATATTTTTGCAATTTTCTGTTTAATTTTTAATCATCATCCCTCATATCATCCTTATCCATTACTGCACCAACAATAAATAAGCCTATTACAAATAAGCTAACAGCTCCAATAAAAAAATAATGCATTAAATTTTGCCTTTTTCTTTAGTAATCTCTATAAATTTCATTCTATCATCAGATGATTTAAAGGCAGAATTCTCAAAGAACAATGTATTTTGTATACTTTGTATTAAAATGCCCTTATCAAGTTTTATAACTTTATGAATATCATTCCAACTAATCAAATCATTATCACCATGCAAGCCATCATCCTTTACTATAAAATGAATGTGTGCATTTTTGGGACTCTTTTTCTTATAAAAGTTTAATAGCATCCTTTTTCGTAAATACCATCTACCATAATACCAGTACAAAACTAAAAAAGTTGAAGCATAAAGCAGACCGTAACTATCATGCTTTAGCGCTCCAACAATTCCAAATTGAACCAAGCCTACAAAAAACCATCCTATATATCTTTTATTGGAATGTCTCATATCATAATCATAATAGAGTTTACTTGTTATTAAAGCCAATTCTTGATTCCATATAAAATTAATCTCTATTTGCTTAGACATGTTCTTCACACTCCGAAATTAAAAGATCACTTTTTTTAATACAACTATTATTTTCAAGCTCTTCTATTATCTTTAATGTTTCAATATAAAGTTCATCATATTTTTTTTTATTTTTCTCATAGAGTTTGCTCTGTTTTTTACCATACCAGTAAGCTATTGCCACAGAAGATGCGAAAAGTGTATATATCCACCATTGCCAATCTTTAAGATTCAGTAACACTATAAAATACTGCACAGAAAAAAGTACAAAAAATTCAATTGAAAAAATGATGACAAGCGTAGCACTTTGTTCAAAATCAAGTGTATATTTTTCAAGTTCTTTAAGCTTTGCTAAATTTTCATTTATTTGTATTGCTTTTAATTTGCAATCATCTTTTAAATCATCTAATTCTATATCTTTTAAATGTATATTACTTAAATTATATTCAACATTCGTTTGCATATAATCTTTTAGTATTTCCGGGGTTTTATCTAGTATTTGAAGAATTTCTTCTTCATTTACTCTATTTTTTCCAGCAATTCTTTGCACATCTTGCAAAACCAAATCATAAAGTCCAATAGTCTTTATTTCACGTGCAACTCTTTCTAAGTTTATCAACTATTTTTTCCTATCATTTTAATCCCTCAAACAAGGTTTTAATCTTACTATTTAAATGTTCCAGCTATTTCAGCCCAGGTTAAAACCTGGTGCCGACACAATTAAGTTCAAAAGTTAAACTTTTACTTTGCAAATGCAGGATCATCTGCCGGTTCTATTTCTTCATCTATTCCATAAGAAGCAGTTTTATCATCTGCTGGTAAGAATATACCAATTAAACCTTTGATACCAACACTCATAATTATATTGTATAAAAATACTGCCCATGCAACAAGTAACATAGTTCCAAAGATAGCCGCAAATATCATATCTGGATTAAATTGTCCATCTACATATAAGTGGCGGCGAAGCATACCATCAAGACCTGCCATTCCCATAAATGCTCCCATACCTATACCGCCGATTAGATGTAACCAAAAGTGCGTATTAGCAAGTTTATGAGAATACAGTTTTGTATCATTTGTTACAAGTGGCCATAAAACATATACAGCACTGTAAAGTGTCATATACAGTCCAACAATAAGAGCAATATGCACATGAGCACCAATAATCCATTGAGTATTATGTAAAACTCTATTCATACCCATATCTGCTTGAATAATTGCAGCAGGCACAGCTAAACCAAAACCTACCAAACCGCCAAGAAGATATTTTAACTCCATAGTCATCTTAAGAGGACGTGCCTTCCATAAAGTAACTAGTGTAATAAAAAGTGCGAGTCCCTGTGTGAGAAGCTCAAACGCAGTAACCATCTCACCCGAAATCAGTTTCATCATTTCAGGCTGTCCCTGATCGGCAAGTAAATGATGCGACCAAACCATCCATGAAACTAAAAGCTCAAGCATTAACGCAGCACGAGCAACATTTTCCATAAAAAGTTTTTGTCCAGTAATTAAAGTAGCAAGTAAATACCAACTTCCTGCAACATAAATCAGTACAAGACCATCAGCAACAAGATCAAGACCCCACCAAAAAAAGTTTTTATATAAAAGAGCATCTATCGCTATTACATCAAGAACATGTCCACCTGCATCAAAGAGAAGATAAACTAAAATTAAAATTCCTGCACCTAAAATGACAAGTGCGTCTAAAAATGTATCAACCGTACCACGAAAGATAGCAACAACAGGAAGAGCAAGTGCAGGTTCTTTTGTATATGGCTGCTTGCCGCGAAGCTTATTAATAAGGTTTAAGAATCCATCTATACCAAAGCCAGATATTAAAAGTTCTTTTGTTGTTTTGTTTTTATGAACACCAACACGAGCAAAAATCGTGGCATAGATATTATAAATAAATCCCAAAGTACCAGCCATTATTAAAGCAATACCTAAGATAAACACAATACCACCTATCACATTAAACTGATGCGTATCAGCAGGAAGTGGCCAGTAAAGTGTATAAAGCGGTGCATACTGCCATACAAACGCAGCAATCCATGCAAGTGCCGTTCCTATTGTGATTAGCAGCCATGTTATATTTGCAAGTTTCACACTGTAAAGCGGTTTCTTTGTAAGATACGGTACCAAGAAAGTGAAAGCACCAAAGACCAACTGATACGTTGAACCGAAAATTCCCACAATCGGATGTACCGTCATAATAGAGAAGAAGTGCCCTGGATGAAAAAATTGTTCAGGAAGTGGATTAAGTGGCACATGACCAACTTCAACCATTCTCATAATCATACCCTCAAGAGCTACTAATCCATAAAATAAAAATGCCATTACAACTGGTCTAAGCGTAACCTTCTGCAAAGCATTTAAGCTCGTATGGTCAAAATTTGTACCATTTACTAATGTTTTTATATAACTCATTGGATACCTCCATTATCTCTACAACCGATAACTTTCACAAAATCTTTTACCAACATTAAATCTTTACCATTCTCACTATATTGCTCTGGCCCTGAATATTCAGTTGAAGTCAGATCAAAAACACCATTATGATTAAATGTCCAAAGTATGTCATTAGAATCCAAAATTCCATTTACATCAGTTCCCGGATTTACCTGCATCTGCATAACCATTGAACCATTTTGACGGAATAGTCCAAAACCATACACTAAATCCCTACTATGCACATCAAATTCTACTGTTTGACCGCATTGAATCACTATCTGTTTTGGTAAACCTATCCATTTGTGATCTTCAATCTCAAATTCATACTTTGCATCAGGCTTGATATTATGTCTGTCTATATCTTGTGACACCCAAGGTATTGTATTATACGTGAAAATATGGTGTCCCACACCGCCTGCAACTAAAAATGCCATATACCAATAAAATGGAATACGAAAAACTGACTTAGCATCTTTTCTTGTCAAGTTATATCCAAACCATGCAACAACTGAAATAATCATTGCAGCATATATAGAGTAAGCAACCCAGTGAAAAGACAATAACTCAGCAGAGTTTGTAAATGTCATATTATGTCTCCTTAAATTTTCATAAATTCTATATAAACCGAAGATATAAAAAATTGATATATATCAATAATATTATTCTTTAATATGAAAAATGTATATTTTTTAATCTTTTAAATTTTTACTATTGCTTATTTTTTAATCAGTTACTATTCTATATTCAGAATGTTTTTAACTATAATTACACCATTAATTGAATTGGAGAAAACAATATGGCAAGTTTTAAAGCCCTCAAAGGTCAAGGAGATGCAAAAACACTTTTTGCAGCTTTCTTATATTTCGATTTTAGTTTTATGGTCTGGACAATGCTCGGACCCTTAGCGACAGAAATCAGTGAGTCATTAGCAACACATGGATTTATCATAAGTGCTTCGCAAAAAGCAACACTTCTTTCTATTCCTATTTTAGCAGGTGCACTGCTTCGTATTTTACTCGGTTTCGGCGTTGATAAGTTTGGAGCTAAGAAAACAGCTTTAATGGCACAGGCAGTTGTTATTTCTGTTTTGTTTTACGCATTTTTCAGAGGAGAAGGCATCACATATAACGAGCTTTTGGTTGTTGCGACAGGCTTAGGTTTTGCCGGAGCGTCTTTTGCAGTTGCGCTGCCACAGGCCGGTCAATGGTATCCTCCTAAACTGCAAGGTATCGTTTTGGGTATTGCAGGAGCCGGGAATATCGGTGTTGTCATTGATTTCCTTTTTGCACCAAAAATTGCAGAAATATGGGGATGGCAGGCAGTATTTTTAGTCGGCGGTGCATTATCAACTATAATTTTTGTAACATACATTTTTTTAGCAAAAGATGCACCCAAAGAAGTTTATACACCTCGTCCTAAAAAACTAAAAGATTATGGCAAACTGTTAAAAGATAAAGATACATGGTGGTTTAACCTTTTTTATGCAGTAAGTTTTGGTGGATTTGTCGGATTTGCCGGATATATGAAAGTATATCTTATGAATACATATCAAGCTGATATGAGTAATTTCGGAATAAATGTTTTTGATGAACCGAATGTAAAAGTAATCGCAGGTTATTTTGGAGCATTAACTATTTTTGCCGGTGCTGTTTTAAGACCTGTCGGTGGAGCTGTTGCCGATAAGATGGGCGGCGTTAAATCACTTTATATTTTCTTTGGTACGGTAACTCTCTTAGCAATTGTAAATGCAGTTATCACATTGCCTTTTTGGGTTGCAATCGTTGTACTTTTTTTAATTATGGCAAACCTTGGTATGGCAAATGGAGCAGTTTTCCAACTTGTTCCACAAAGATTTGGTAAAGATATCGGTATTATGACAGGTATAATCGGTGCAGCCGGCGGTCTTGGCGGTACTGCACTTATTAAAACACTTGGTTGGAGTAAAGGTGCTTTTGACGGCTACTCAGCAGGCTTTATGATTTTCACCGGTGTTGTTCTTGTTGCTATCATGGGTATATCTTTAGTAAAAACAAGATGGAGAACTACCTGGGGTGTTGCAGCTGGTGGAAGAATATAAATTAAATGATGGAGAATATTTTGCAATTAGAAGTATTAGAAAAAGCATACGAAGCTAGAAATAAAAAAGTAAATAAAATTGAAAAAGTAAAAGATCTTAAGAAACCTATGCAAGCTTTCGAGAAGATAACACAGTATGCAAAAGAGGGGTATGACGCTATCCCTGATGAAGATAAAAAATATTTTTTAAAATGTTTCGGTATTTATGACAAGGACGCTCAGACACCTCAACAATTTATGATGAGAGTCAGAGTTTCAGGCGGACATCTGGGCGCAGTTCAGGCAAAAAAAATCGGAGAAATTGCAAAAGAATTCGGCCAAGACTACATTGATATTACGACAAGAGCGCAGATTGAACTTCGCTTTTTAAACATTGAAGATATGCCTGCTATTTTAGCAGGTCTTGATGCAGTTGGACTTACTTCTTACCAGACAGGTGTAGACAACTTTAGAAATATAGTCACAGACCCGCTTGACAAAGACGGTTTTGACAATGTGCTTCCTTCATATAATTTACTTAAAAAAATTGAAAAAACTTTTTTAAAAAATCCTGACTGGATTTCTACACTTCCAAGAAAATTCAATACAGGAATTTCAGGTTCACTTGTAAACAGATGTAATGTTTTTGGACATGACTGTTCTCTCGTTCTTGCACAAAAAGATGGAGTTTACGGCTACAACATGTTTCTTGGTGGCAAAGTAGGCATGATTGCCAAAAGTGCTGACATCTTTTTAACAAATGAAGAAGAAGTTTTAAAAGCCTATGGTTCTCTTATTGAAATCTTTAGAAAATACGGTTTTAGAGACAACAGAAATAAAAATAGACTTCACTTTCTCATCGATGCTGTGGGAATGCCTGAAATTTCTACGGCTATTCGTGAGGTTGCAGGTGTTGACTTTGCAACAGCCGGTGATACAATGACGCAGATGAATCCGGTAGATTCTGAGCATGGAAAAGTACAACTGCGTGACGGTTCATTTGGTGTGCATGTTATTGTGCCTTCTGGAATATTTGCAGGAAGTGATCTTATCAAAGTAGCCGAGTTAAGCCAAATCCATGGCAGTGGCGAAATAAGATTTAGTGTTGAGCAAAATATTTACATTTTAGGTGTCAAAGATACTACTGCACTTTTACAAGATGCTTTTTTTACAAGATACAAAAATATAAATACGCCTTATTTTAACAACCTTGTCGCCTGCGCAGGAACAAAACATTGTGCTTTTGGTGTTATTGAGAATAAAGCAGATGCTATTGAAATGGCTGAGTATTTAAGCACTAAAGTTCCACTCAAATCCGGTAGAGTAAGAATGTATTGGTCGGCTTGTGTCAAAGGCTGTGGAACTCATGAAATAGGAGATATCGGTTTTGAAGGCTGTAAAACAAAAGTAAATGGACAAACCGAAGACGGTGTGCATATAACCATAGGAGGAAAGATTGTCAGTGAAGGTAAAAATGGTTATACTGTTATAAAGGCATCCCCTCTTAGATTTTCAAGATTTTTCGTTGAAACGCTTATACTTGAATATAAAAAACTACGTCTTAAAAATGAATCATTTGAGAAATTTCATGATAGAGTTTTATCGCAATATTCTCATGCTTATATTGGCTTTTATATGCAACTTCAAGCCTATTTACGGGCAAAACACATTGATATTAATTTAGATATTAAAAAGATGACAAAAACAGGTAAGAATGAAGAGTTTGAAATCTTTGAACTGGGTCGTAAAATTTATTTTTCATTCTCCAAACAAGAAGCATACTCTGCATATGATAGATTTACAAATGAAAATCCGAGGGAAAAGCTTACAAATATTAAAAAAATATTGCCTGAACTTGATGAAAATATTGCAAATTTACTCACAAAAATGCTCGATAATAATGAGAGTAATCGTGCTGTTGTATTTTCTGAACTTAGTTCATATATCAATTTAGCTTAGACAAATGAATTTACCTGTTCATGCTGTATTGTCTTTGTATCAAGAAATTTATCTACATGTAAAAAAGGCAAATAATGAATAAAAGTAATATTAAAACTTCAGGTTTCACTCTTGCAAAACAAAAAGAACTCATAGGTGATGATTTTTACGATATTAAAACTATTGGCAACTTGAGCATTGCCATAGTCTGTGATGGTGTAGGCAGTGCCGAAGAAGGTGCCCAGGCTGCAAAAAGAGTCACTTCATACCTTATAAACAATTTTAAAATCCGTCCAAAAACCTGGTCAATTGAAAAATCAATAAAGACGTTTATAAATTCTATAAATTCTATTCTCTACAAAGAGTCACAACTCAACTATGAACGCAGTGAACTTGTAACAACACTTGCAATTGTTGTGATAGAAGGAAACCGTTTATACGGTGCTAATGTTGGAGACAGTAGGGTCTATCTGCTCAGGGATGACTCATTAACACAGCTTTCATCTGATCATGTAATGCAAGAAGAGGGATATGAAAATGTCCTTACCCAAGCTATAGGAATCAGTGAAGATGTGCAGCCCTTTTATTTTGAAAATATTGTCCAAAAAAACGATAAAATTCTTCTTTGCAGTGATGGTCTGTATAATGAACTATCTGAAGAAATCATTAAAAATAATATTTCAAAAGGTGCTATTGCTCTTGTGAAGCAAGCAAGTAAACTAGCGAATGATCCTCTCAGAGATGACACAACAGCAGTGGTTTTAGAAATTGTGCATGCAGATGAAGTAGAGATACTCAAACAACAAAAATTAAATATTCCGCAATCACTCAAAGCAGGTCAAATAATAGATGGCTATCGACTCGAAAAACCTCTCATTCAAAATGAAAGGACTTGGCTTGCGAGTAAAAAGACAAAACAATATGTGATTAAATTTGCACCGATTGAAGCAAAAGATGATAACCGTATTCTTGATTTATTTGTTAAAGAAGCATGGAATGCAAAACGCCTAAAAGCAAGTTTTTTTCCAAAGGCTGTTATTCCAAAAAACAGAACCTGCCGATATTATGTCATGCAGCTTTTTAACGCAGATGATCTAAACAGTTACCTTGCATCACATTTACATGTAAGCATAGATGATGCAGTAGAACTTGCGCGAACACTTCTAGATATGTCTCAATTTTTACTTAAATATGACCTTGTCCACGGAGATATTAAACCAAACAACATAATGATTGCTAAGACAGGTGAAGATACTACCGAGTATAAAATTATCGACTTTGGCAGTATTACAGAAATATTTTCTGAAGAATCTCGAGCCGGCACGCCCAGCTTTTTAGCACCTGAGAGATTTCAGGGCGAGACTATAAGCGAAACAACCGAAATTTTTGCTATCGGTGTTACACTTTACCTTAGTTTAACAGGAAAATACCCTTATGGCGAGATAGAACCGTTTCAAAACCCATCATTCAAAGAAGCTAAAAAACCAAGTCATTATAATTCAAACATACCTGATTGGCTAGACAGTGTAATAATGCGCTCAATTGCCTTAGACAAAGATCAAAGGTATGAGCACTACTCTGAAATGAAGTATGAGCTTACTCATCCACAGAAAGTAAAACCATATTTTATCAAGAATGCTCCATTAATTGAAAAATCACCCTTGCTCTTTTATAAGAGTGCTTTTACTATAATGACAGTTATAAACTTTATACTTATCTATTTAGTATTAAAATAAGAGGAAATTCATGAGCTGGTTACATTTTTTTCGACCAAAGCCTCATTGCTTAAAAAGCTTTGGAAGAGGCATCAATGCAGATATTGCAAAGAATGAAGGAGAACTGTTCAACAAAGCATATGAAGCATTTGAAAAAAAAGAAATTTTAAATGCCTATGAATTCTTTTTCAATTCTTTAATGAATTACAAAAATGGGATCTCTAATGAAAATATTATACTTACAAAAGAAAATGAGACACTAAAATTTATAATTTATCAAGGCACTGCAAAAGTCAATGGTTTTACTACAAACAAAAAACTCTATGCTGAAGTGACTATGGTTAAAGCAAAAAGTGCCAATGTTGCGCTCAAACGCTATGTTCTTGAGAGAAATTACCAGTTTACTTATATAAATTACTGTAGTGACAGCAACTATATAAAATTAAAACTCAACCTTGATAATATTACAATGACACCTCAAAAAGCTTTTTACCCTTTAAGAGAGTTGGCATTAAATGCAGATTATGATAAAGAGCATATGCTCAGTGAGTTTGAACAAAAAGAATTAGAAGATATACAGCATATCAAAAAGCTAGATGCTACAGAACTAAAAGTCAAATATGAATTTTTGCACAAATGGATAGATGAATTAAATGAAAAAATACACTCACTTCCATCAGATGACAGCATAGGTATGCAGTCATTTTTATATCTTAACTTTTTGTTCAAAATTGACTACCTTATTGTTCCAAAATGTAAAATATATCAAAAATTAACGAAACAACTTCAAGATTATTTTGGTGATGAAGAGATTTTACCCGAAGTAAAAAATGCAGAACTTGCAAAATATATTTTGACGCTTGAAAAGCTCAATTTTGACGAATTTAGTTTAAATTTTTATAAAGCAAAATATACATTCAGCCAAATTGAAAAAAGCTCCTATGACGAGCTTATAAATTTCATAGAAGAATCTCTTATAAAACTCAGATGGTATAAAAATAATCGCCATCCTCAAATTATACCAACCATTTACAGTTATATAGCACTTTATGCCCTTTACAACTATGGCTTAAATCCTCCGGCTAGAAAACTACTTCATGTTTATATCTCTGTTATTTATGCTGAGTATTTCAAGGCCTTAGGCTGCAGTGGCTATTATGATACAGATAAAAATAAATTTCTCAAAAGTGATATAATCTCCCAAATTGAAAATATTATTTCAGAATATAAACATCAGTACAAATTACTCAAAGCTTTTGGTGATGAACTTGATTTTAGTTCACTCAATGATTTCTCAAACAGCTACTTTAGTGCATTAAAAAATTTAAATTTTCATGAGGCATAAGAGATGAATACACAAACTCTATTAGAAACCTATATTGAAAACATTATACAGATTATGACACCATACGGCAGTGGAACCGGCTTTATAATAGATGATTTAATCATAACGAATTCTCATGTATGTTCAGGACTCAAAGAAGTTGTTATTAAAGCAGAGCATATACCAAGAAGTATTGCGAGAGTTATTTATGATGATCCATATTATGATTTGGCTTTTATAAAATATGATTTTAAAAAACCGAAAAATCCACTGAAACTTGCCCAAGAAAATGTAGAAAATGGAGATACAACTATAGCAATAGGACACCCTTACGGTCTTAATTACACAGCAACAGAGGGCATAGTCTCACGTGCGGCCAGACTTATGGGTGATTTGGAGTATATTCAAATTGATGCTGCCATCAACCCGGGAAACAGCGGAGGGCCTCTTTTAAATGACAAAGGAGAAGTCACAGGAGTCAATACCTTCATTATTCAAAATGCAAATAATTTAGGTTTTGCTCTGCCTGTTCACTACCTTAAAGATGCACTTTTAGCTTTTAAAAAACTTGCTGTAGAAAACATTATAAAATGCCCCTCTTGTAAAAATCTCATTCAAGAAAAAGATATAAAAAACGACTATTGTCCCAAATGCGGGGCAGAGCTAGAAATAGCCAGACTCAGGAGAAAAGGCTACACACCTATCGGACCGACAAAACTTATCGAAGATATACTTGGATCCTTAGGCATTAATGTCACACTCGCGAGAAGAAGTCAGTCCTCTTGGAGAGTAGATGAGGGGACTTCAAGAATAAATATCAATTATTATGAAAACGGCATAATTATCGGAGATGCAAAACTTTGCGGTATTCCAAAAAATAATATAGAAAAAATGTATGATTTTTTACTCGATGAAAATAATAAACTCTCTTATTTACAATTTTCCATCAATGAAAACAGTGTATATCTTTCTTATTTAGTTATAGACTCTTCCTTAACAAAAGAAGAGGGGAAAATTGCAATAAATAAGTTAATAAAAGATGCAAATAAGTATGATAATATTCTGATAAATAAATATGGTGCTTTACGACAAAAAAAAGACACTGACGACTAAAGGAAAAATATATGGCAAAATTTTTAAAATTTGATTGTAATTTAGAAAATTTCATATTACAACTGAGACAACACTTAGATGATAATAATAAAAAAATAGATAATCTGCTTAAACAAGAGAAAAAGACCTATGCAAATTTTGTAAAACCTTTGGAAATGATGGATGAATATTTGGAACAATTTTTTACGCCATTATCACATCTTAACTCTGTAAACAACTCTGAAAAAACGCAACAAGTCTATACAGAATCATTACCGCTTATTACAGAATACTCGACACAACTTTTACAAAATATTGATATATACAATGCATACAAAAAAATTTTACAAAATGAAATAACATCACTTAATGTTGAACAAAAAAGAGTTTTAGAATTAAATATCTTGCATTTTGAGTTAAGCGGTGCCCATCTTGATAAAAAAACAAAACAGAGGCTTCAAGAAATAAATATAAAAAAGAGTGAACTCTCCAATAATTTTTCGCAAAACCTGCTTGATGCAACAAATGCTTATGAATACATAATAACGGATGAAGCAGATATAGAAGGAGTGCCTCAAAGCGAAATCAAAAATGCGAAATTTGAAGAGGACGGTGTTACAAAATATAAATTTACTCTGCAGATGCCCTCATATATAGCTTATATGACATACGGAAAAAACAGAGCAATTAGAGAAGAACTCTACCGTGCCTATGTTTCACGCGCACCACAGAATGCAAAAATTATTGACGAGCTACTGGCACTGCGAAATGAGATGAGCCAACTGCTTGGGTTTAAAAACTATGCAGAGCTCTCCCTTGCTACAAAAATGGCTAAAGATGAAAAAAGTGTTTTAGGATTCTTGGAAAATCTTCTGCACGACTCAATTCCTCAGGCAAAGAATGAACTTCAAGAGCTGCAAAACATAGCACCGCATAAACTGAAGAGTCACGATACATCTTATTACGCTGAAATACTAAAAAAAGCCCAGTATGATATAGATGAAGAAGAGTATCGTCCCTATTTTGAGCAAAAGAATGTTGTTGAAGGGATGTTTTTATTTTTAAACAAGCTTTTTTGCATTACATGTAAACAAGTAGATGAAGAGTTATGGCACGAAAAAGCTTATGCGTATGACGTTTATGAAAATAACATTTTAAAAGCAAGAATATATCTTGATTTAGAAGCAAGGGAGTCAAAACGCGGAGGTGCATGGATGCATAATTGGCAAACGCATTGCAGCGATGAAAAAGGCAATCAGCAACTTGCCTCTGCTTTTGTAGTGTGTAACTTTCCACCCTCTAGCGATACAAATCCATCACTGCTTCGTCATGATGATGTCGTTACTCTTTTTCATGAGACAGGACATACTTTGCACCACATACTCAGCGAAGTCAATGAAAACGAAGTAAGCGGTGTAAACGGTGTTGAGTGGGATGCAGTAGAATTTCCTTCTCAGTTTTTAGAAAATTTTGTATATGAACCTCAAGTGCTTAAAATGTTTGCAAAACATTACGAAACGAATGAAATAATTTCCGATGAAATGATAAACAAGCTTGTACGAAGTAAAAACTTTTTATCTGCTATGGGAATGCTCAGACAACTGGAGTTTTCACTCTTTGATTTTAAACTCCATACAAAAGTATATCAAGGAGATGAAGTACAAAATTTACTTGATAGTATCAGGAATAAAACTGCACTCATAAAACCGCCGAAATATAATAAATTTCAGAATGGATTTGCTCATATATTTTCAGGCGGCTATGCGGCAGGATATTATAGCTATAAATGGGCAGAAGTACTGAGTGCAGATACTTTTTATGCTGTTGTTGATGAAAATATATTTAATTCACCTATTGCAAAACAGTATCAAAATATCATTTTGCATCGCGGCGGTTCACAAAGTATGCAAAAGCTCTATCATGCACTGATGGGCAGAGATGCAAATACAAGCCAGCTGCTAAGACTCAACGGCATTAAAAAGTGAAACTTTTACTTTTACTGGCTTTGCTGGTATCATTTGTTTATGGAGAAAAAACTTTGAAAATAGCAACATATAATGTCGAAAATCTTTTTGATTTACAGCGAAACGGCCATGAATATAAAGAGTACATTCCATATACCAAATCAAACTGGAATGATACAAACTATAAAGTTAAATTGAAAAATATTGCAAAAGTCATTAAAGATATGAATCCTGATATTATCGGACTGCAAGAGATAGAATCACTTCAAGCACTCAAAGATTTACGATATGCCTTAAAAAGAGAAAGTATTTATTATCAATACTACAAAATAGCTAATTTAAAAAGAACAACGGTAAAAGTGGCGATACTGAGTAAAATTCCTTTTGTTTACACACATGAGATTGCCGTCACTTCTTCTTATAGATACAGAAATATACTAGAAGCGAAGTTTAAAATTAACAATGAAGATTTATATGTTTTAGTCAATCATTGGAAATCTAAAGCAGGACCTGAAAGCATGCGAATTGTATCTGCTAAAAAATTAAAAAAAAGAATGCAGGAACTTGGAGCAAAAAAAAATATAATAGCGCTCGGTGATTTGAATTCTGATTATGAAGAGTATAAAATTTTTAAAAGAAAAAGAAAACATAACGATACAGATGGAATCACCGGCATCAACCATATACTTGGTACTATAAATTATCAACAGGATGCGAAACATACTAAAATTGATTCAGATGAGCTTTATAACTTATGGTATGACACTGATTCAGCAAAAAGGTACAGTTATATATACAGAGGCAAAAAAGAAGCAATGGACAATATCCTTATATCAGCCGCTTTGCTTGATAAAAAAGGATTAGACTACAAACTTCACAGTATAAGTGTATACGAAAAACCATATCTCTTTAAAGGAAAATCAATTTTTAGATGGCAGACAACAAGAAGCAGACTCAGACGCCATAAAGGAAAAGGTTATTCTGACCATCTCCCCGTCATAGCAGAGTTTGTTCTGCGTCAAGACACCAATTAATAGGCTTCTTTTTCTGAGCAATCAAATACTCATTTGTTTTAGAAAAGGGTTTTGAACCAAAAAATCCTCTGTATGCCGAGAGCGGAGAGGGATGAGCAGATTTAACAACAAAATGCTTTTTTGTATCTATGAATGACTCTTTTTTTTGAGATGGAGCACCCCAGAGTATAAATACTAAATTTGTCTTTTCATCAGAGAGTTTTTTAATAACAGCATCAGTAAATTTCTGCCAGCCAAATTCTTTATGCGAATTTGCTTGCCCTTTTTCTACTGTTAAAACAGCATTTATAAGTAAAACACCTTCAGCCGTCCATTGCGTCAGATTACCACTTTTAGGATATTTACAGCCTAAATCATCTACCAATTCTTTATATATATTTCTCAATGAAGGCGGAATTTTACATCTGTCACAAACAGAAAAAGCAAGTCCGTTAGCCTGATTCATCCCATGATATGGATCCTGCCCTATAATTATAACTTTTACCTCAGAAGGATTTACTAAATTAAAAGCTCTAAATATATTTTTATAGCTTGGAAATACGGTTCTTGATTCATATTCTAAAGATACTTTTTTCATAAGTTCAATAAAATATTCTTTATGAATTTCATCACTAAGAAATTTTTTCCATTCATCGTCTAAAATTATCATATTTGTACTTTTTTATAATTATATAGAAATAATGCTATATATAAGATTATGTATTGTATATAAAATGTGATTAATGGATTGTAGAAAAGAATCTGATCAACTAGGCAGCGACCTACATTTCCACACCTGAAAGGTGCAGTATTATCAGCGATGAGAGGCTTAGCTTCTGGGTTCGGAATGGGACCAGGCGTTTCCCTCTCTCTATAGCCACCTAGACAAGATCAGATATAAGGATAACGTTTATACTCCACTTACGCTTTAGCGACGGGAGTATCGGCATTTAGTGCCAGATATACTTATATCTAATCTCATAAAGATTAGTTGAGTGAGTTAAAATTGTTAAAGTCAACAAAGGCAATAAAGCCTAACTAAATAACTTAACATATCTCTTATTAGCGATATACACTAAATAAGGTAGTGAAGCAATTGTGTTCAAATAAATGAACGTAAAAAAAAGACAAACGTACTATTAGTACTGGTCAGCTAAACAGATTGCTCTGCGTACACATCCAGCCTATCAAGCTTGTAGTCTTCAAGCGTACTTCAGGGAACGTTCATCTTGGAGTTGGCTTCCCGCTTAGATGCTTTCAGCGGTTATCTCATCCGTGCGTAGCTACCCAGCTATGCCCTTGGCAGGACAACTGGTGCACCAGTGGCACGTCCAACCCGGTCCTCTCGTACTAGGGTCAGCTCTCCTCAACGTTCCTACGCCCACGGAAGATAGGGACCGAACTGTCTCACGACGTTCTGAACCCAGCTCGCGTACCGCTTTAAATGGCGAACAGCCATACCCTTGGGACCTGCTCCAGCCCCAGGATGCGATGAGCCGACATCGAGGTGCCAAACCTCCCCGTCGATGTGAGCTCTTGGGGGAGATCAGCCTGTTATCCCCGGCGTACCTTTTATCCTTTGAGCGATGGCCCTTCCACACAGAACCACCGGATCACTATGACCGTCTTTCGACTCTGCTCGACTTGTATGTCTCACAGTCAGTCCGGCTTATGCCATTATACTCTACGGTGGATTTCCAACCCACCTGAGCCGAACTTTGTAAGCCTCCGTTACTTTTTAGGAGGCGACCGCCCCAGTCAAACTACCCACCAGACATTGTCCTCGCACGAGATAATCGTACGGAGTTAGCTATCAGAATATTCAAGGGTGGTATCTCAAGGATGCCTCACCATGAACTGGCGTCCATGGATCAAAGGCTCCCACCTATCCTGCACATGAATATCCCAATAGCAGTGTCAAGCTATAGTAAAGGTGCACGGGGTCTTTCCGTCTTTCCGCGGGTAGGAGGAATTTTCACCTCCACTACAATTTCACTGGATCCCTTGTTGAGACAGCTCCCATCTCGTTACGCCATTCATGCAGGTCGGTATTTAACCGACAAGGAATTTCGCTACCTTAGGACCGTTATAGTTACGGCCGCCGTTTACTCGGGCTTCAATTCATGCCTTCGCTAATGCTAAGCAATCCTTTTAACCTTCGAGCACCGGGCAGGCGTCACACCCTATACATCCACTTACGTGTTAGCAGAGTGCTGTGTTTTTGGTAAACAGTCGGGAGGGACTCTTTGCTGCGACCCGTCATTGCTTCACAGAGTAAATCTGTTAACAAATAGGGCACACCTTATACCGAAGATACGGTGCTAGTTTGCAGAGTTCCTTAACAAGGGTTCATCCACGCGCCTTAGAATACTCATCTCACCCACCTGTGTCGGTTTACGGTACGGGCAACATTACATCTCGTTTAGAGGCTTTTCTCGGCACGACAGTATCGACGATTCAGTTCGCTCTCCGAAGAGATTGAACTGCCTGTAAGATCTCGGTTGCATGAAGAGCGGATTTGCCTACTCTTCAACCTACTTCCTTCGAGCCACTATTCCATCAGTGACCTCGTCTAACTCTATGCGTCCCCCCATCACTCAAATGATGTAATGTCGGTATCGGAATATTAACCGATTTGCCATCGTCTACCCCTTTCGGACTCGACTTAGGTCCCGACTAACCCTACGATGACGAGCATCGCGTAGGAAACCTTGGGTTTACGGCGAAGGAAATTCTCATTCCTTTTCTCGCTACTCATGCCTGCATGCTCACTTCCATCCGCTCCAGTACTCCTTACCGGTATACCTTCAGCGCTGAATGGAACGCTCTCCTACCACTTACAGTAAACTGTAAATCTAAAGCTTCGGTGTTTATCTTAGCCCCGTTATATTTTCGGCGCAGAATCGCTAGACCAGTGAGCTGTTACGCTTTCTTTAAAGGATGGCTGCTTCTAAGCCAACCTCCTGGTTGTCACAGCAACTCCACATCCTTTTCCACTTAGATAAAACTTTGGGACCTTAGCTGTTAGTCTGGGTTGTTCCCCTCTCGACATAGGATTTTATCACCCTACGCCTGACTCCCGAGGTTACACGTATAGTATTCGGAGTTTGATAGGGTTTGGTACCGCGGTAAGCAGCCCTAGCCCTGTCAGTGCTCTACCCCTATACGCTAATGCTCGAGGCTATACCTAAATATATTTCGGAGAGAACCAGCTATCACTGAGTTTGATTGGCCTTTCACCCCTATCCACAAGTCATCCGAAGAATTTTCAACTTCTACCGGTTCGGTCCTCCACTGGCTCTTACACCAGCTTCAACCTGCTCATGGATAGATCACTCAGTTTCGGGTCTGCAGCATCTGACTATGTCGCCCTATTAAGACTCGCTTTCGCTACGGCTTCTCGTTCGATTAACCTTGCCAGATACCACAACTCGCAGGCTCATTATGCAAAAGGCAGTCCGTCACACTTATTTAATAGTGCTCCGAATGATTGTAAGCCATAGGTTTCAGGTTCTATTTCACTCCGCTCACCGCGGTCCTTTTCACCTTTCCCTCACGGTACTTGTTCGCTATCGGTCTAGTAGTAGTATTTAGGGTTGGAGGGTGGTCCCCCCATATTCAGTCAAGATAACACGTGTCCCGACCTACTCGTTCGTTAACCTAGTACCACATAAATGTTTTCGCTTACGGGAGTATCACCCTCTATGCTCACTCTTTCCAAAGTGTTCTGCTAACAAATATGCTATCGCTAACCGCCCTACTCCAATTTCGCTCGCCGCTACTCTCGGAATCTCGTTTGATTTCTCTTCCTTCAGGTACTGAGATGTTTCACTTCCCTGAGTTCGCCCCCCGTAGGGTAACATGAATCGCTCCATGCTGGGTCGCCCCATTCAGAAATTCCCGGATCAAAGCTTCTTGGCAGCTCCCCGAGACTTTTCGCAGCCTAGTACGTCTTTCATCGCCTCTACTAGCCAAGGCATCCACCTATGGCCCTTAATATCTTTTTATTCTATGTTGCGTTCACTACCTTATTTAATGTATCTCTACAGAAAATAAGATGAATGATCTGTTATTGTAGTTATTTAGTTTATAATAAATTTCTTTATTATAGTTGTTGACTTTAACAATTGTAATTTAATGATCGTTTGGTCTTAAAAACCAAATTTAAACTTTTAAAATAAAAAGCTTAAATTTAATTTCTGAAAACTCGTTTTGAGATGAGTTGTGCTAAAAAAAGAGGCGAAGCTTGCTATAGCAAGTGAGTCTCATTTTTTAGTGCAAATCGCTCAAAAATGGTGGGCCTACCAGGACTTGAACCTGGGACCTCACCCTTATCAGGGGTGCACTCTAACCAGCTGAGCTATAGGCCCTTTTGGGGTGCTTTTTGCTTTTCTCGGCGTCAGAACCTTTGTTCCGTTTGTCACGTACATTTAGTACGCTCCGCACTCCACAAAGAACTTTCCTTGATAAAAACAAAAATCCCTTCCAAAACATCTTGTGAATGTTTTAGAAGTTACTCCCTCTGACATAATCAATGTTATAGAACATAGATCACTGAAAACTAAGCAAGTAAGATTAGAAAGTAACTAAATAAACGATCTCTTGTGAGATTTTCTTTTTGTATGTCAATTCAAATGAATGATTGACTTTACTCTAGAAAGGAGGTGATCCAACCGCAGGTTCTCCTACGGTTACCTTGTTACGACTTCACCCCAGTCGCTAATTCCACCGTAAGCGGTAGCGCCCCGAAGGTTCGCTTCCCGATTTCGGGTGAAATCAACTCCCATGGTGTGACGGGCGGTGAGTACAAGACCCGGGAACGTATTCACCGTAGCATTGCTGATCTACGATTACTAGTGATTCCAGCTTCATGGAGTCGAGTTGCAGACTCCAATCCGAACTGAGAGACGCTTTAAGTGATTAGCTCCACCTCGCGGTATCGCAACACTCTGTACGCCCCATTGTAGCACGTGTGTAGCCCTAGCCATAAGGGCCATGATGACTTGACGTCGTCCTCACCTTCCTCCTCCTTACGAAGGCAGTCTCCTTAGAGTGCTCAGCCGAACTGCTAGCAACTAAGGACGAGGGTTGCGCTCGTTGCGGGACTTAACCCAACATCTCACGACACGAGCTGACGACAGCCGTGCAGCACCTGTTTTCATGTTCCCCGAAGGGCACCACTCTATCTCTAAAGTGTTCAATCAATGTCAAGGCTAGGTAAGGTTCTTCGCGTATCTTCGAATTAAACCACATGCTCCACCACTTGTGCGGGTCCCCGTCTATTCCTTTGAGTTTTAATCTTGCGACCGTACTCCCCAGGCGGAACACTTAATCTGTTAAGTGCATCACCGAGATGACTAGCATCCCGACGACTAGTGTTCATCGTTTAGGGCGTGGACTACCAGGGTATCTAATCCTGTTTGCTCCCCACGCTTTCACGCCTTAGCGTCAGTTATGTTCCAGGAGATCGCCTTCGCTTTCGGTATTCCTAGTGATATCTACGGATTTTACCCCTACACCACTAATTCCATCTCCCCCTCCCATACTCTAGATTGGAAGTTTCAAATGCAGTTCTACAGTTAAGCTGTAGGATTTCACATCTGACTTTCCAACCCGCCTACGCGTCCTTTACGCCCAGTGATTCCGAATAACGCTTGCACCCTCCGTATTACCGCGGCTGCTGGCACGGAGTTAGCCGGTGCTTATTCATATGCTACCGTCATTTTCTTGACATATAAAAGGAGTTTACACACCGAAATGCGTCATCCTCCACGCGGCGTTGCTGCATCAGGGTTTCCCCCATTGTGCAATATTCCTCACTGCTGCCTCCCGTAGGAGTCTGGTCCGTGTCTCAGTACCAGTGTGGCGGATCATCCTCTCAAACCCGCTACCCGTCATTGCCTTGGTAGTCTCTTACACTACCAACAAGCTGATGGGATATAGACCGATCTCTTAGCGAAAAACTTTCCCGACTTACCTTTTGGTAAGAAGGAGTATCCAGTATTAATCATCGTTTCCAATGGCTATCCCAGACTAAGAGGCACATTATCTATATATTACTCACCCGTGCGCCACTCGTCAGCAAAGAAGCAAGCTTCTCTCTGTTACCGTTCGACTTGCATGTGTTAAGCACGCCGCCAGCGTTCATTCTGAGCCAGGATCAAACTCTCCATAATTGAATTATGTAAAGAACACATTACTGTGCATTACTGATCTTTGCCCAAGATTTAAAAATCATTGGCTTTATTAAGACATTAAGAGTGCTTAAGCTCTTAATGAATATAGTTATCTATTACTATAGGGAAACTAACTATAAATAGTTAGATTTCAAAATAGAATAGACGGTTGTTGTTTTATTAGTTATTTCTAAGTAATTTATCTCTTTATCTTTATGATAAAAAGTCTCTTACTTGCTTAGTTTTCAATGATCTCAAACAATTTCAATCGGCTTCAACTCGAAGTCTCTCTAGGCCTTTTAAACAAGGTCTCTCTGTTTGTGGATGGGAATTATAGGGGAGTGTTGCTTAGAATTCGCTTAATGTTTATAAGGATTTATGAGAAGTTTTTGAAGTTTTTTATTTGTTACTTTTTATAGAACTTTTGGATGGCTAAGATTCTATAATCCAGCCACCACCAATTAGCTTGTCATCATCATAAAATACTGCAGCTTGTCCAACTGCAACACCAAATACACTCTCTTCTAATTTTAGGTATGCAACATCATTTTCTATCTTTACATTACATTTTACTGCTTTAGTTCTATAGCGCAGTTTTACAGTTGTATCAAACTCTTTTCTATCATCAAACATATTTAAATTATTGAGCTTTACATCATAGCAGGCTAAATCTTCTTTTTTTCCAACAACTATTTGATTTTTTTCAGGGTTAATACTCAGTACAAAATGAGGGTCATGTGCGCCATGCACTGTAAAGCCTTTGCGCTTTCCAATTGTATAGTGCATATATCCTTTATGCTCGCCAACCACATTACCTTCTTGATCAAGTACTTCTCCGACCTGATCAACTTTTACATAATCTTTTAGTAAATCTGTATATGTGGTTTCCACAAAACATATTTCACTCGATTCTGCCTGTGATGAAAATGATTCTAATCCTTTTATAGATGCAGCCAACTCTTTTATATCTTTTTTATGACGTTCTCCTAAAGGAAATTTTAATCTTGGAAGAATTTCTCTATTAATATAGAAAAGAAAATAACTTTGATCTTTTGTGTCATCATCAGCAGCATATAAATACTCCCCATCTGTTTTAATATAATGTCCGGTTGCCAAATACTGAGCACCTATCTCATCAGCAAACTTTATCATCTCACCAAATTTAAGATTTCTATTACATAATGCACATGGATTTGGAGTTTTACCCTCAGCGTATGTATCTATAAACGGCTGAAATACTTTTTCATTGAATGTTTCTTGTAAATCAAGTACATGTAACTTAATACCGACAAAATCAGCGGCTTTTTGTGCACGTGCTTGATGAATTTCATGATATCCCGGTTTTGAGTGAAGTTTCATATATAAACCTTCTACTTCATAGCCTTGCTCTTTTAACAATAGAGAAGTAATTGTTGAATCAACACCCCCGCTCATTCCTACTAAGACTTTTTCTTTCATTATTTCCTCAAACTTTTCTTTTAGCCCTTAAGCTGTGTCAATCTTTCTTTTTTTGTACCTATAGTTGTCACTTGTATACCAAAGTTACCATCTACAATCACTACTTCACCTTGTGCTACAACATGATTATCTACTAAAATTTCTAGTGGGTCATTAGCTAATTGATTCAATTCAATAACTGAACCAATATCCATATTTAATACATCTTTTAGCAGCATTCTTTTTTTACCAATTCTTACTCTTACAGGAAGTTTTACATCCATTATAAGTGCAATATTTTTCATCTCTTCATTGCTTAAAGTAATATCTTCTTCGCAATTTGATGATATGTGTGACGAAGCTGCTGCAGTGCTCCTATTTTCTTCAATTTCAGCACTCTCTGATGAAGTGTCTGAAGGAAATAATACATTTTTTAATTTTTCATCTATAATGAACATCAATAATGAATGTACTGATTCTAAGTTAAACTTATAAACATACATTCTGCTGAAAGCTTCCAAGCTTACTTCATCATCATCACCGACGAGCTCTATATTCTCAATACTAAAAGATAAAACAGGTAGTTCTTTCTGCGCAGAAAGTGTATTGCTAATAGCTCCAAAAATATTTGAAACTATCTCTTTTGCTGCATCAAGATCATCTTCACTTACATCTTCTCTATCACTAGCTTCTTCACCCATCATCATATCTGAAAGAGAAGCTGCCAAATTTGGCGGTAATGCTATCATTGCATCTGCGTCAACATCGCCGCTTACTTTAATTTTTACCAAAACAATTGGAGGCACGATATTGGAGATAATACTTAATTCTTGTTCTTCTTTTAATTCCAAACTCGGAGCAGTTCCAATAAGTGCTTCAATAGTACCAACTGTTTCATCTTCAAATAGTTTCATAAAGTCACTCATTTTTTACTCCTCACTCTCATTTTCAAATTCTTCTTTATCTTCATGTATTATATCTTTTACACCGGAAATTTTTTCATGTCTTTGTTTTTCTAAATTTTCTAAGGCACGTTTTACTGTGTCTTTTTCTGTTTCAATAATTTCTGTAATACTAATAGATTTTCTAAATCTTCGTAATCCTATTTCACCGCGAAATCTCTCTTTTCCATCTACTGCGACCGTGACAATATCATTTGCAGCACTTGAAAGTCGGATCACATCGCCGACTTTCAGTTCAAGTATATCATGCATACTTAAATCTGCATCACCCAAATTGGCCTCAACGTTTACTTTTGCACCACCGAGTAAAACTTTTAACTCTGTATTTCTACTTTTTTTAGAACTTGTTTCGTTCAACATTAAATCACGACTCGCAAGTTTTGGTAAAACCGGTTCCAAAGAAATAACAGGGTAGCATATATTCATCATTCCCGAACTATGCCCTATTATAATCTCCATAACCACCATAACAACAATTTCATTTTGTGCAACAATTTGAACAACATTAGGAGAAGATTCTTTGGACTCTATTGTCGGGTAAATTTCCATGACCGGGCCCCAAGCTTCTTTCAATGTACTCATCATAACACGAAGAATCGTTTCAAACAGGCTTAATTCTATATCTGAAAACTCACGACTTGCATCAAAAGGTTCACCTTTACCGCCCAGTAATCTGTCAAGCATCGGAAAAGCAATTGAAGGGTTAATTTCTATAATACCGCTTCCCTCAAGTGGTTTCACTGAAAACACATTAAAACTTGTAGGATTCGGCAGACTCATTAAAAATTCACCATAGGTCATTTGGTCTACTGAATGCAGCTGTATCTCAACAATTGAACGCATAATAGAAGATATTTGAGATGCCAAACTTCTTGCCATTTTATCATGGACACCGCGAAATGCACGAAGCTGTTCTTTTGAAACCCTGTTGGGACGTTTAAAATCATAAAGAGTTACCTGTCTTTGAGGCAGTAAATTCTCTTCATCACTCTCTAGGACATTATCACCCTCATCTTCAACAACGTCCAAAAGAGCATCAATTTCTTCTTGTGATAGTATATCTGCCATATTATGCTCCTATACTCTCTTTGATTTTTTGAATCACTGATTTATGAATTTGTGAAATACGTGATTCTGTAATATCTAAAATACTACTTATCTCTTTTAAAGTCAATTCTTCGAAGTAGTATAACTGAATTATCATCTGTTCTCTCTCTTTATATGAAGAAAGAACTTTTTTTATCACGGTGATTAATTCCTCTTTTTCAATTTGAACAAGAGCTGCACCTTCATCACCGACCTGTAACTGATCGTGAAGAGGCATCACAGTATAAATACTCGAAGCAATACGTGCTTCATGGATTTTTTCTACGCTCTCATCCAGCACTTGAGCAAGTTCTTCATCACTTGGTTCTTCATCATGTGTCAACATATACTCTTGGACTGCGTAATCTATAGCTTTTACAAGTTTACGGCTTGCACGGCTTAAAATATCCAAGCTTCTTAAATAATCAAGCATTGCACCATAGACTCTTTTTTTTGCATAGCCCCAAAAAGAGTCATTGAGTTTTTCGTCATATCTTCTTGCTAGTTTTATAAGTTCTTCTGTACCAATTGCACAAAGATCACTAAAGTCTACTGAACTCGGAAGTCGCTCTTTAAGCCGGAAAGCCATTGCTTTTACCGCCGGAAGATACTGAATTGCCAATTCATCTTCTTTGTGTTTTAAATCTTGAACGTACGCATTTCTTGTCATAATTTTTGTCCGGCTATATCTTCAGAATTCATTTTAATAGCAATATCAGTAATTTTACATGCAGAGTCTATTAACTTTTCTCTTTTATTTATCTCTTTAACAAAAATGTCCAACTCTTTTTCATGTATATCTTTTGGAAAGTTATAGGCTTTTCCCGTTATAGTTCTGTAATACAGCGCGATAATTACATGTGAAAAAAGGTAAAAGAAAATAGTAATAAAAAATGTATATACCAATAACCCTTCAGCATCAAAAGATTTTAATATACCAAAGATTATTCCTATAAAAAACCCTTGAACAGTAAAAAAATAAACAAAATTTTCACCAAGCATATATACCCCAAATAAGACTTAAAAATGGTCCATTAATCTTTTAAACAAACCAGATAATCCACTTTCATTGGATGTAACCAGCACATTTCGTTCCAGCTTCTGCGCAATTTTATTTACGATGGCATCTATATCTTTACTCGGCTGGGATGCAGGATAAAGCGTTGTAAAAAGTGCCCGTTGTTTTACAGATGATGAAACTTTAATATCAGCATTTATTTTCCCTATCAATTGCAGGTCTAGTTGCGAACCAATATTTGCATTGGCAACTTTTTTAATTTTTTCAAAAACACCAAGAGCCTCTTTTTCACTTTTGACCTGATTCATTATCATAGAGACATCATCTCTCAATGTTGCTATTGTTTTAATCGTTGCATAAGCATCTGTAATAGCTGCAGGATCCGGAACAGTTACTACTATAACATCATCCGCAGCATTTAAAAACATTTGTATATGTTCCCCTATTCCTGCACCGGTATCTATTATCATCACATCCAGTTTATCCAGTACCTGTGCTTCTTGCATAAACCTTTCAAAAAGTGCCATATCAGAATATTTTAATATTTCATCACCACTCTCACCCGGAATAAGAATGAGATTACGCGTAATAGGAATCAAAATATCAGAAACCGTTGCTTCGCCTTTGAGTACATGTAAGATGTTTTTTTTAATTTTCACATTAAACATAACATCTAAATTTGCCAATCCGATATCTGCATCAAATATACCGACATTCAAACCCTGCTTAGATAAAGTATATGCAAGATTTGAGCTTATAGTGCTTTTCCCGACACCACCTTTTCCACTGGTAATTGCGATAAAGCGTGTTTTTTTTGATTTTTTCTTTTGAGAGCTTGCTGCAACGAGTTTTTCAAGCTTTTGGGCTTGATTACCAATCATACCTTACTCCTGTTAAATCCGTTAAGCAGGCACTCTATTAAAAAATCACTGCTTGCACATACTAAATCTTCCGGCACTTCCTGACCTACGGAAAAGTAGCTTATCGGCTTTTTTGTCTCATAAGCCAAAGAAAAAATATTTCCAAATCCCATCGTCTCATCTAATTTTGTAAACATCAAAGTATCTACACCAAGTGTTGAAAAATTATCATATGTCACTTTTAAATCTTCATATTTTATAGAACTAGGCATAACAAGTACCACGTCAACATTATATTCTGTATTATTTGCATTTAAACATTCATAAATTTTTTCAATTTTCACTCTGTCGTAAGGACTAGAGCCCATTGTATCAATAAGTATGTAATCGCAGTATTTAAGTGATTCTAAAGCATTTGAAAATTCAGGAGGGTCCACAACCGTTTCAATTCCCAGCTTCATCATTCTTGCATACTGCATTAACTGTTCAACTGCTCCAATACGATATGTATCAAGTACTACCAGTCCAACTTTATACTTTTTCTCCATTAAAAATGAATATCTTGCTGCAAGCTTTGCTATTGATGTTGTTTTTCCTACTCCCGTCGGCCCGACAAGCATAATAACTTTTTTCGTTCCTACACTGGGAATAGCTTCTCTTCGAATAGGAACCATTTTTCGTAGTATTGTTTGAAAATATCTTTTCACAGTTGATGAATTTTCTCGCATTTTTAATGGCATATGTTCCAGAGTAACCTGCATTAAACTATCTAAATGATCTCTATTCATCCCGCTTTGTGATGCAAGACGATAAATTTCAGAAAATTCCGGCGGAATCTGGCTTGATAAATCCGGTGACCTTTCATCCCAAAACATATTTTGAATAATTTTCACTTTATCGGTCAGTTTATTTATCTCAGATTTTATTTCTTTGAGTTCTTTTGGTTCTACAGACGGTGCAATATTTTGCTTGGATAAAGGTTGGTATAAATCTTCTAATGGGTCTGTGACATCTGATATTTTTGATATTTGCTTTGCCGCATTGGAAATATCAAATAGTATTTCTTGACTTTCTTCTTTTATAGGCTGCTGTTTGGAGAGTGGTTTTTTTGCCTTTTTGTATGTAGAAGGAATCATCTCCTCATCTATGCCGATAACTATTTCATAAAGTGCTTCTCTGCCTAAAGCTTTTTTTTGAACTTCTTTGGTCTCAATGAGCATACCTTCATCACCAATTTCCATTTTTGCTTTTTTGAGTGCTTCTGACGGGCTACGTCCCGTAAATGTTAAGATTTTCATATGCCAACACCGGCTAAAGGAATAACCACACTTTCTCTTTGTGCATAAAAAGGGTGCGGTACGATTAAATCTTTCGTATTTATTTTGCGATTATCAAAAAATATAATATCCAAATCTAATGTCCTTGGTGCATTGGCAAAACTTCTACGTCTACCGAATTTTTTCTCTAATCTTAGTAAATAGCATAAAAAAACTTTTGGTTGCATTGAAGTTTTTAGAACCAATATTGAGTTGAAAAAATCATCTTGGTTTTTATAACCAAAAGGAGGATTTTTTAAAATCAATGATGTTTTTACTAATGATACTCTTTTGTCTTTTTGTAATACAACAAAAAGGCGTTCAAACCGGCGACGGACATCTCCGACATTTCCGCCGATTCCGACTACTGTTTCATATCTATGCTTACTTTTAGCGAGAGCATGAAAAGGAAACCGCAAGCTGTAAAAAGAGTCTAATCTTTCATTTATCTTGCGTTTTCTATACATGTAACCGCTTATGCTTGCTGCTGCTGTGCCTGAGCTTCTTGAGCTGCTTTAATTTCATTCATAATTTGAAGCATACCCATCATCGCTAAATGATAGCCAAATGGTCCAAAACCTACAACAGATGATGTACAGACAGGTGCAATCATATTTTTTTGTCTGAATTCTTCACGTCTATGAATATTACTGATATGCACTTCTATTGCAGGCAGGCTAACAGCAGAGATAGCATCACGAATTGCAATTGATGTGTGCGTATATGCAGCAGCATTAATAATAAGTCCTTGTGCCTCGCCGTAACACTCTTGAATTTTATCTACAATTTCACCCTCGAGATTACTTTGAAAAAACTCTATTTCAACACCATTTTGTGTTGCTACATCTTTCATCTGTGCATGAATTTGCTCTAATTTCATTGGACCGTAAATATTTTGTTCACGAATACCAAGCATATTTAAATTTGGACCTTGAATGACTACTATTTTCATTTTTACCCTTTGATTATCATAATTTTATCTTCTCAAGGGCTATTTTATCCAAACTAATATTAAAAAAAAGTTGCATTACATGTAAACTTAGTATTTTTGTTCAACTAGATTATCACAATTTTTTATCATATCATACAAGTCTAGTTCTCTGCCTGATATAGTACATACACTATTACCTGTTTCATCAATAAATACAAATGTTTCAGATTCATGATAATCTTTACACATATGCACTGAGAATATGACATACTCGGCATTACATAGATTACAAAATCTATCTACAATTGAGTTAAATTTTTCTCCGGCTTTATCTATTTTTCCTTAGATATTAAAATTAAAAAGTGTATAATTTCATTAAATATATTTAAAAAGAAAACAGATGACAATACTCGTTCCAAATTACATACTTACACCCAATCAATTATTAAAAGACAATGCGGTTGCATTTGATAAAACTATCAAAGCAGTAGGACCTTTAGCACAGCTGCAGCAAAAATTTCCCGCAGCAGAAGTTATACAACTTCAAAAAAATTCACTGCTTATGCCGGGGCTTATCAACGCACATGTGCATATAGAGTTCTCTGCAAATAAAAATCAACTCAGTTACGGTGATTTTTTAAACTGGCTTTACAGTGTAATAGAAAACAGAGAAGAACTCATCAGTAGCTGTGACCTTACATGCATGGGTAAAGCAATAGATTCTATGTTGGAGAACGGCATTACAACTTTTGGTGCTATCAGCTCGCATGCTATGGACCTTGAAGCTTGTGAAAAGGCAAAGCAAAATATTGTGTTTTTTAATGAACTTATCGGCTCACAAGCCGGTATGGCGGATGCACTTTTTAGTGATTTTCTTGCACGGCTTGATGCTTCCAAGGCTGTTACAAGAGAAGGCTTTCATCCTGCTGTGGCAATTCACTCACCCTATTCCGTTCATCCGATTCTTATACAAAAAGCTTTGGATATCGTTAAAAATGAAAAATTAAAACTTACGGCACACTTTATGGAAAGCGAAGCAGAGCGCAACTGGCTTGATTCGAGCAGCGGTGATTTTAAAGATTTTTTTCAAACCCTGTTAAAACAAGATAAAAGTGTCAGTAATGCCAAAGAGTTTTTAAGCTATTTTGACGGGTATGAAACACTTTTAACCCATGCAGTCAAAACTAATGAAGAAGAGCTTGATCAGATTGCACAGCAAAAGCACACTATTATTCACTGTCCGATTTCAAACAGACTTTTGAGCAACCCTACGCTTGATATCAAAAAATTAAATGAAAAAAAGATTCGATGGATTGTTGCTACTGACGGGCTCAGTTCAAATTATAAGCTCGATTTGTTTGAAGAGATGAAAATTTCTCTTTTTATGCACAGTGATGCCCCGCTCTTAGCATTTGCGCAAGAGCTTATAAAAGGCGTAACCATCCATGCAGCTGAGGCACTCGAACTCAATACAGGAGAGATAAAAGAGGGAAAAAATGCCGATATGCTTGTTCTTGACTTAGATGCCGAACCAAACGAGGAGTTAGCCATTCATTTAATACTTCACCGCTATAATATCTCAAAAGTTTTCATTAATGGAAAACTTGAAAAAGGAAATGAATAAATGGAATTTTTAAAGAAAATCTTTTCACCCATAACTGCAACGATGAACTATATACAAAATCACTTCAAAGCAATGGTATTTGTACTGATTTTGATCTTAATATTTGCTCCGGCAAGTAAAAAAGAGTTTACAAACTATAATCTACAAAAAATTAATCTCAGCGGTCCTATTGTGGATGCAACAGAAATAGTAGAAAAAATAAATAAAGCAGCGAACAATAATGCCATAAAAGGTGTACTTTTAAGCGTTAATTCGCCGGGTGGGGCCGTCTCTCCTTCTATTGAAATTGCCTATGCGATAAAAAGGCTCAAAATAAAAAAACCTGTTGTTGCTTATGCAAAAGGCACTATGGCGAGTGGAAGTTATTATGCAAGTATCTGGGCTGATAAAATCATTGCAAATCCCGGAAGTATGATAGGCAGTATCGGGGTTATTATGCAGGGTGCCGATTTAAGCGGTCTGATGAACAAAATCGGTATAAAATCTCAGGTGGTAAAAGCCGGTCTCTATAAACAAATCGGCACACCGGACAGACCGTGGAAAAAGTATGAAGTGGCAGAATTAAATAAAGTCATTAAGGGCACATATGATATGTTTACCAAAGACGTCGCAGATGCAAGAAAACTCGACTTTAAAAAAAGAGACACTTATGCAAATGCACACATATTTACAGCAGCGCAGGCAAAGAAAGTCGGTCTAGTTGATCAGCTCGGTGTTGAATATAATGCTAAAAATGAGTTGGAAAAGTTAAGCGGTGTTGCACATCCTGTGTGGAATCAAGAAGACAAACTGGACAAAATAATGAAAAAACTCACTGCATCTACTGCTGTGATTCTCAACACATATTTTCCCGATTTAGTTCTAAAATAAGTTAGTGAGCTTTTACAGCTCAGTAACCTCTACTACGTCTTCTAAATTTTCAAAAATTCTTTTTACTCTCTCTTGCCATAACTGACCGAATTCTTGAACTTCTTGGGGTGTAGCAGCACCAGTTGTCAGTTTTTGCATTAACGGCATCATTTTCGGTGAAGCAGGTACAGCTGAATGATTATAGTTTACGTCAACACTTTTACCTGTGTCTACTCTTGTAAATCTAGCAGAGGAATTAATATTTGCATCAAAAAACATCAGTGAATGTCTGGCAAACTGACCGTTAAGTCCTTTAAATCCACTCTTATATGTTGCTCCCGTAATGTGCGAAACAACATTACCAACAACACCGGCAACACCTTCTTCTACAGATTCTTCAAATTCAACTTTAATATTTCCCCGTACTGCTCGCTCATTGGGATATAAAATTTTTATAGCTTCACTCGCCATAATATAAGCACCGGCAACTGTCGGACAAGAGTGCCCTGCAGCTTTTACAACTTCTAGGTATGTTATCTCATATTCACCGTTTTTAAAAGCTCCTAAAACCTGAGCCAGAGGGTCTTTTACTTTTACACTCGGCACTTCATCAAAAAATTGCGGATAATTCATCTGATTTTTTCCTTTTTTAAAACTTTTGCACTTACAATGTATTCATCACTCTGTGCCTCAAAGACATCATCGACATTCAGTGAAGACAAATCCACTACATGCGAATCCTTTACAATCTGTGCAAAACCTTTTTTGTTTTTATATTTTGGATTATTGGATTCTAACATTTTTTGCAAATTTAAAAGTTGATTTTGCGCAATATTTATAATACTCTCAATTGTTTGCGGAAAACGTTGCTGTAAGGAATCCACATCTTTTTTGTAATTTTGTAATCGAAAAGCAATAGTCTGAGCAAAATCTTCTTTTAGTTTTTTAATCTCATTTAAATTAAATTGTAATTTTTTCTCTACAGAGTGCTGTATGTAAGAGTTCTTTACATGTAACAGCTCTTGGCTCAAATTATATATTTTATGATGCAGTTTTTGGCTCAACTGTGTTGATAAAGAGTCTAAGTACTGATAAAGTTCATTGGTATCTGGCAGTATCATCTCCATAGCAGCACTCGGAGTAGGTGCTCGTAAATCCGCAACAAAATCACTGATTACCCAGTCTATTTCATGTCCCACGGCTGAAACTACAGGAGTTTTGGCATGAAATATTGCATCGGCAACAATCTCTTCATTAAATGCCCATAAATCTTCTATACTTCCGCCGCCACGACCTATGACTATAATATCATATTCCCTTGAATCGGCAATTTTTAAAGCATTCGCTATGGAGAATGCAGCCCCTTCCCCTTGCACAAGAACATCATACACATCGATTTCTAAAAGTCTGTATCTGGAATTTGCTACTCGCAGCATATCTTGAAGTGCTGCTCCTGTTCCTGAAGTGATGAGTGCAGTACGTGAAGGAAACTTAGGGAGTTCTTTTTTTCTCTCAGGGTTAAAATAGTCTTGTGCAGAAAGCTTTTGTTTAAGCTGTTCATATGCTAAAGCCAAAGCACCCTGTCCTGCCGGTTCAATGGAAAAACAATTTATCTGATAGCTTCCACGGGGCTTATAAAGCGTAATAGTACCGTCAATGATGACTTTCATTCCTTCTTCAAGACGAAATCTCAGTTTTGAAGCATTACCGCGAAACATTACAGCACTAATGGCAGAGGAACTGTCTTTTAAAGTAAAATAGATATGACCGGAGTTATGAAAAGTAATGCGGGAGAGTTCACCCTCTACAAAAACACGTTCAAAAGTACTTTCAAGAACAGTTTTTATCTGTTCATTGAGCGCGGATACACTAAGGGTGTTCATATGAGGCGTCTTACTTTTTTCGCGCTATCATTAATGTAGAAATATCCATAGAAAAGCTCTGCGTATGAAGCATTTCAAAGCCGGCTTTTTCCAGCTCTTTTTGCATGCCTTGAATAGTCACGAAATTTTCTATGGAATCAGGCAGGTATGTATATGCTGCCAGGTTTTTAGAAATTGCTCCTCCAACATATGGAAGAATTTTATGCATATATATATCACGTATTTTTTTCAAAATATTTTTATTTTCATCTTTCATAAATTCTAAAATCACGACCAGTCCGTCTTTTTTAAGAACACGGTTAAACTCATAAAAAGCCTCTTGACGCTCCATGACATTACGAATTCCATAGGTAATGCTGAGTATGTCTGCATTTGCATCTTCAAGCGGAATCTCGGTCGCTTTTGAAATATGATAATTAAAATTAGGAAATTTTTTACGGGCGACATCTACCATACCGTTTGAGGGGTCAACACCGACAAGGGAGTTTACATGTAAATCTGCTTTTTGTGCCTGCTTTTTCCAATAACCCATCATATCACCGGTACCGCATGCAACATCAACGATTTTTTCTATATTCTCTTTCCCATAGTAGTCAAAAGCCAAATCACAAGCTTTTTTTCTCCATGAAATATCTACACCCATACTCATTACACGGTTTGCAGTGTCATATGTAGGGGCGATATCATCAAACATTGATACAATATTTTCTTGTTTTTGTGCCTTTGCATTACTCATAATCTTCTATCCTTTTCATCCACATTATTATATCTTCCTCTTCTTTGTCCGCATTTAAAATTTGAAATTTATCTTCAATGTTTTTAAATCCATCATGCCCGCCAAAAGCAGGGGCAAGGTAACATAGATAATAATCTACAATATCACGACTGAGTTCATACATTTTTGCACTACCCTCAATCATAATATTTTTATAGTCATTCATTCTTGAAAAATCACTCTCTATATATACTTTTCTGTTTTTTACATGAAAAAGAGGAATGGCAGTGTCAAACTCTTTTTCGCGTGAAAGTATTAAAATATCAGGGGCTTTGCCATTTACCAGCCGTGCATCAAGTGTCGGTCTGTCATTGCGGACTGTATTGCCTCCGATAACAAGCAGGTCACATACATCACGCATGGCATGTACATTTTTTCTTGACTCTGCAGAACTTATAATGCCTGCATCTGTTGTGCCGTTGAGCCTTTGCGCCCATTTAAAAAAAACAAACTTATCGCTCATAAACTTTTTAAATGGAAAAAGCAGATCTTCGCACTTTTGTTGCTCTACATGTAAACTTATATTTGCACCGCTTTTTTCTAAAACAGTATTGCCATTTGCAGCGTCGGTGTTAAAATCTTCTACACCGACAAAAACATTCTTGATACCCAGCTCTGCTATTAAATTGGCGCATGACGGTGTTTTCCCTACATGCGAGCAAGGTTCCAAGGTCGAATAAAGAGAACATTTTTTAAAAATATTGTTATGATTTTGCAGTAAATATATATGTATCTGTGAAGAAGATATAAGTTGCAAAATTTTTTCATCTTGTGTAAGCTTATAATATGCAGCCTTAATAGCATTTACTTCAGCATGAGGCTCTCCGGCTTTATGGTGCGCTTCAACGGCTAAGAGTTCACCGTGTTCGCCTACAATGCTGCAGCCGACTGCAGGATTTGCGTATGTCAGACCTTGATACTTCCAAGCCTCGCTAATTGCGAGGTTCATATAAAAGTTATGATCTATTTCCATTCAAAGTAGGTTTTTGCTTTTTTCACAGCATTAAAATCAACTTCGTGTATTTGTCCCTCTTTTTCTACAAAAAGTTTATTCCCCTCAACTTTAACGAGTTTACCTTTGAGTTTTTCTTTTTCATCTAAAAGTAAAGAGACATTTTCACCCACTGATTTTTTAAAATGATCCAATGTAGTAAGTTTTCGTTCTATACCTGGGCTTCCTACTTCTAGTCTGTATTCACCTGAAATAGGCGGTGTAACATCAAGTAAAGGAGAAATTAAATGTGTCAGTTCAACACACTCATCAAGACTCACACCTTTTTGTTTACCCTCTTCAACATCATTTGATATGACACTCACACGAAAAATAGTTTCATCATTTTCATTTACAATAACTGTATCGTAAAGTACTAAACCAACTGATTTAACGACTGACTCTATATCACTTTGTAAACTCATGATTCATCTCCCGTCTTTTCTTTTGCTATCTTTTTAAATAAATCTTCGATATTTTGCGATTTTTTCAACTGCTCGTCAAATTCAAATGCCAGTTTCGGACATCTGTACCAGCCTTGGTCTTTTAAGCAAAAATCTTCAACCAAAGGACGTGCTTTTCTTAACTGTTTAAGATATGCTCTTTTTTCTTCTTCAGTGAAATTACTCGGGTCAATATAAACTTTTGCATCACTTCTTCCGCGAGAGCACTTTACCTCAATCACGCCAAGTTCATGCAAACGGTTGTCATTGAGCTGACTCAGTGCTTCAGGAATTAGTTCAGCCAAAAGAGCCTCTGTTCTTTTTAGCTTTATTTGTGCTTCATTCATCTGTTTTCTTTATAGTGAAACTTTTTGCTCAACTTTTTTGAATGTTTCAATTACATCACCGACTTTTACATCATTATAGTTAGATATAATCACACCACATTCATAGCCGTTTCCGATTTCTTCAACATCTTCTTTAAAGCGTTTAAGTGATACAAGTTCACCTTCATATGCAACAACACCTTCACGAATAACACGAACAAGTCCACCGCGGATAAGTCTCCCATCAACTACAAGACATCCTGCAACCATGCCTTTTGGTGATTTAAAGACATCTTTTACTTCTGCCTGACCTGTATTTTCTTCAGTAAATTTCGGTGCCATCATACCTGTTAACATTCCGGTCATGTCATCGAGTAATTGATAGATTATAGAGTATGTTCTAATATCTACATTTCTTTGTTTTGCAAGTGCTTTTACCGAACCTGTAGGACGAACATTAAATCCGAGAAGAACACAGTTTTCAGAGTTGCTCACCAGTTCTACATCGCTCTCTGTAATTCCACCGACACCGCTTGAAATAACATCAATTTTGACTTCGTCATTTCTGAGTTCTGTTAATGAACTTCTAATTGCTTCAAGTGAACCGTGAACATCAGTTTTAAGAACTACTTTAAGAGACTTAAGTTTGCCCTCTGCAATCATAGAAGTCATATCTTCTAACGTTGACTTCGTTGATTTTGAAAGCTCTTTATTTCGCTCATATTCATAACGTTTATGTGCGTACTCTTTTGCTTCTTTATCGCTGTTCATTGCCATCATAATTTCACCTGCAGCAGGCACTTCATTAAGTCCTACGACAACAGATGTATGTGATGGTCCAACTGATTTAATTTGTTTGCCATTTTCATTGACAAGTGCTTTTACACGACCGTATGAACTACCACACACAACATTGTCTCCGACTTTCAGTGTACCGTTTTGAACTATTACAGTTGCAACAGGACCGCGGCCTTTTTCTAAAGATGATTCAACAACTGCAGCTTTTGCCGGTGCCTCAGGATTTGCTTTGAGTTCAAGTACTTCTGCGGTTAAAAGAATATTTTCCAGTAATTCGTCAATGCCCATGCCTGTTTTTGATGAAACAGGTACAAACTCCACATCTCCGCCCCAATCAACAGGAGAGATGCCATGTTCTGCCATTTGACCTTTGACAAGGTCAGGGTTTGCAGTCTCTTTATCCATTTTAGTCAAGGCAACAATAACCGGCGCGCCTGACTCTTTTGCAATATTTATAACTTCTAGTGTTTGTGGTTTCACACCGTCATCTGCAGCAACAACTATAACAACAACATCTGTAATATCTGTACCGCGTTGACGCATAGAACTAAATGCAGCATGACCAGGAGTATCTATAAATGTAATAGCTTTATTATTTTGTTCAACTGTATATGCACCGATATGCTGTGTTATTCCACCGGCTTCGCCTTCTGTTACTTTTGCTTTTCTAATAGCATCAAGTAATGACGTTTTACCATGATCGACATGTCCCATTATAGTAATAATCGGTGGTCTTTCAACTGCATTAATATCTTCAACTTCAGTTTCTTCAACATAGTTAAATTCATCTTTAGGATCTACGATAGTAACTTCTACACCAAACTCTTCAGATAATATTTCAATCTCATCGGCACCCAAAAAGTCATTTTTCGTCATCATCATACCAAGGTCAAAAAGAACTTTGATAATATCTGACATCGGGCGTTTCAATTTTTCTGCAAACTCATAAACACGAATATCTTCAGGAATTTCTACATGTGTTACAACTTCCTCTTCATGTGTTACTTTAGCATATTTTTTTCTTTTATCGCGAGAAACTTTTCTACCGCGTGGTGCTTGCTTTTTATTTGCATTTCTACCTGCCGGCTTTGGTGCTCTTGGTTTTCTTGGTTCTTCTGGAGCTATTGGAGCACGTTCAGTTGAGTTCAAATCTAAAAGAGTTACCTGGTCATCCATATCCATAGACACGTCAGACAGAGAACCACCGAATATATCAAGCTTTGTTCCCTGATCTTTCTTTGATGTCGGTGACTGTTTTGTTGTTGATTTCTTTTTTCTTGATAATTCTGCAAGTGCTTCTGCACTCATCTTTCCATATGATGAAACAGACGCTTGTTTTTGAGGAATAGAATAGTTCTCCTCAACTTTTGGCTTTTTCTTTTTAACAATCTTTAATCCCGATTTTTTAATAACGGGTCTTACAGTAGGCTGTACAACTTTTAGTGTACTTTTAGCAGTTTCTTTTTTAGGTGCTTTGGGGGCAGAAGCATTTTCTTCTTTTTTTGCCTCAACTTTAGGAGCTTTTGCTTCTTGTTTTTCTTCTGCTGCAGGTTTTACTTCAGGTTGCGCTTCCTCTTTTTTTGCAGGAGCTTCTTCTGATGCTTTAGCTGTCTCTTTTACATCTGTTTTTGTTTCTTCAGGAGTATCTTCGTTCACTTTTTTAGATGTCTTTTTTACAACTTTAGGTTTTTGCACTTGGGCACTCTCATCACCATTCATTATGTAATTTGCTATGCTTTCTGCTTGTTCCATCGTCACTACACTTTGTGCAGATTTTACTTCAAGACCCATTTTTTTTGCTTTATCTAAAACATCTTTAGAAGCTATTCCTAGCTCTTTTGCAATTTCGTGTACTCTAACTTTTTCTATCATCAGTGATGATCTCCTTTAGTTTATTCATAAGTTTATCTTTATCTGAGCTTCTACATTGACGCATTAAAGCTCTAAAAAGTTTTTTATCTTCTTGTAGACAACTTTGACATAAATAAAAACTTCTTCCAATCCCGTCAAATGATGTCAATTCACCATTAAGACACTGTAGTCTTAATAAATTATATTGCGGCTCTCTTGTTCTGCAAGAAACACACATTCTAGTTGGTTGATGAAATTTTTTTGCCATTATATCTAAATCTTACTTTATTTAATAGGGCTTATCGCTCTATTATTAAGCCATCGTTGTCAAAATCCAAAACTTTCACACCAAAGTCAGGAAATTTCTGCTTCATTCTATTTGCAATCATCGCAGAATCATCATCATAGACAAGTGAAAAAAATGTAGAACCGCTTCCTGAGAGTGTACTCATTAAAGCACCGCTTTCGTACGCAACTTTTTGCACACTAAAGAGTTCCGGCAATGTTTTCATTCTAGCTTTTTGATGAAATCTGTCTTGTGCGGCAAGTTTTAGCATCTCCCAGTCTTCATTAAAGAATGCTGCTACGGTTAGTGCAGTATGAGAAAGGTTATAGACTGCATTTTCTTTCGAATATGATTTTGGCAGGACTGTCCTTGATTTTGAGGTATTCATCTGTTTGTTTGGAATAACCACTACAGCTTTCAAATAATCAGGAAGGTGTTTTTTTTGAGAAAACACCTTGTTCTTTTCAATAGTAGCCGCATTGAATCCGCCCATAACAGCAGGTGTAATGTTATCAGGATGGGATTCATAGACGAGTGCATGATTGAGAATTCTACGCTTTGAAACACGAATGCCTGCTGCTTCATGTGCAGAAGCAATTGCTGAAACTATAACAGCAGAAGAACTTCCAAGACCGCGGGACATTGGAATTTGATTATAAAATGTAAACTTGAAATTTTGTTTATTTTTTGTCAGTCTTGAATAATGCTCATTAAAAATACTAATAAAAAGGTTGTTCCCTTTTAATCTTGGATTATTTTCACCTTCACCTTTGATGCTTACACTAAAAAATTTTGACGGGTGAAACTCAACTCTGTTTCTTAAATCTACTGCCAAACCCAAAGTATCAAAACCTGGTCCTAGGTTTGCAGACGTTGCCGGTACGCTTATTGTCACTGATTATCCTATCCAACAGCCCCTATCATATACAAGGGTGTTGTATTTGTACTAAACTCATTATAATCCAGCACATCCGGCAATCTAAAATCTGCCTGTGGTGCTGTTTCTATTTTTTGAGTTTTTATCTCTTGATTGATTTTAACAAAATATAGCTTTCCAATCGCTTTGATGGGTTGATTTTTATTAAAATAAAAGGCATCTGTCGCAAAAAGAGGTATTTTTTTTAAAATACTTAATGATTTTAAAAATATATAAGCAACTTTTATAGCCATAAAACTGCCTGGTCCATTAGCATAAAATAATTTCTCTACATCATATTTATTGAGTATATTTTTAAAAATCAAAGGCAGAACATCAGAGCTTTTTTCATTACTCTCTATCACTTCAAGAATTTTATTATTTTCATAAACACCAATTTTTATCGGCGATGAAAGTGTTATACATAAAACATCAACTTTAGGCATATGCTTTTTCTAACTCTCTTGTTTTTTCGCCTACGAGTTCAACAACCTCGTAATTATCCGCATCTTTAAGCAGTTCCAGCGTTAGTTTGTGGTTTAAATCATGACTGCCTGCCAATGCTTCATAGTTTCCTATAAAATTCATGCCAATCAGACTCATATCACCAATTGCATCGAGAATTTTATGTCTTACAAATTCATCACTAAAACGCAGTCCTTCGGGATTTAATATTTTTTTTTCATCCAAAACTACTGCATTTTCAAGTGAACCTCCCAGAGCCAACCCTTTTGAACGCAAATATTGAACTTCATGCAAAAAGCCAAATGTTCTTGCCCGAGATATTTCATTTTTATAACTTTCTTTGGTAAACTTCAAAACATATGCCTGTTTTTGAATAACCGGATGAGGAAACTTAATAGTAAAATCATAATTTAAATCAGGCGAAGGTGAGAGTTTGACATATTTTTCTCCCTCTTTTATTTTGACCTCTTTTTTAATCATCATAACTTTTTTAGGCACATCTAGTTCTTTAATGCCGGCTTCATCCAAAAGCATGCAAAAACTTGCACTGCTTCCGTCCATTACAGGAACCTCATCAGCATCAACAATAACGCGCAGATTATCAATTCCGTAAGCATATACAGCCGATAAAAGATGCTCGATTGTAGAGATAACATGATTATCTTTACCTATAACTGTTGCCATTTTCGTATCAACAACATTCTCTGGAATCAAGGGAATAGAAACGTCCACATCACTTCGGTAAAAGACGATACCGCTGTTTGATTCTAAAGGTTCTAACTTTAATCTTACAGGAGAACCTTTATGCAAGCCTATTCCAACAAGTTCTACGCTTTTTTTAATTGTTGTCTGATACATTTGCTATCCTTTACTTGCCATCAATAATTTTTTTAGCACGCTTAATAATATCATTAATATTGAGTTTTATCCACTGCTTATCCATCCACTCTTGAGGACGTACTTCTATACCTTGGACCAATACGCCAAAATGCAGGTGGTCTCCCATTGCATAACCAGTTTTACCTGTTTTTGCAATAACTATATTTGGTGCCACCTCATCGCCCGTGGTAACTTCTAAACTTGAACAGTGTCCATAAAGCGTATACAAACCTAAACCATGCGCAATGATAGGTGAATTTCCATATAATCCATTATAATTTGCAAATATAACACTTCCACCGTTTTGTGTTTTTATAGGCGCCATAGCATGACTTGCCATATCTAATCCCAAATGATATGCTTCACTGATAAAGTGGCCCTTATAATAATATTTTCTATGATCTCCAAAATATGCAACTACTTGTCCATTTTTCAGAGGATACATTTTTTTAATTTTAAAATCACTAATCATTTCCTCGGGTACATCTGAGGTAAGTTTATGAATCAATTTTTCATTTTTTGCTCGTACATCTTCATTGATTATTTTAAATCTTTCCAGCGGAACTTCTATTCCTTGTGTCTCATCAAACTGTTCAGCCAGCTCGGCAATTTTTCCATTTAAAAATTTATCAGAAAGTGTAATTTTTGAAAGTCTGTATGCTTTGTTTTTTAAATATAATGGAACATACGATTTTGTCATATTTCCTGCAGCATCATTTACCACAACTGTCGCTTTAAAGCTTTCATCCTGCACAGGCCACGCAAGTAAAGCTATATAATAACCCTCTTTGTAAAAAGGTTCAGCCTTAAAATGTTTGTTGTGATTTGATTCTATATACAACTCTTTTAAATTTTCATCTTCTGCTTTAAAAATAACGAGAGCAGAACCTCCACGAGATATTTTGTATGAATTGTTAACAATACTAACCTGAGGTCTTTTCTTATCAATTTTAAGTTTAAAGGATTTCAGTGCTACATTGCCATTAAGAAAATTCCATTTACTAGCATCCTGTGCCTGTACAATAATTTCAATATCTTTGTCTTTAATTGCATATGCACCTCGTGGCGGTTGTAATTCCAGTTTAATTACTTTTTGAGGAGTAAGCAGTCGGTTATATAGCAGTTCACTATCACCGCTTTTTGTTCGCACTATCACTTTATATGATTTTATCCCGCTGCCATCTTCTATTTTTAACTGCAGTGGCTTTTTAAGATTCCAGTAACCGTTCGTTTGCAGTGTAATTACAGGCGCATTACGCTCAAATGTTACAGAAAAATAAACGTATAATCCAGCTCCTACAAATAATGTCATTAGGAATAATGCACCAAATGAAGATTTATTTCTCTTGTTTCTCAAATTATATTTCCTTAATTGATTTTAAAATTTTGTTATTGTCGTCACTTTTATAAAGTCTGACTTCTTTTACATGTACTATTTTAAGCACTTCTTTTAGTACTTTTTGGACATCTTTTTGGGTCGCACCGCTGCATTTCAAATCTTCATCTGATATATACATATTTACAATCTGTGCATTAGAACTCTGCACCATGTTTTTATACATCAAAGATTTCAAACGAAACAGCGCCAGCGACTCTCTTTTTTGCAAAAACTCTTTACATGTAAGATACTCTGCTTTTAGCTCTATCAATTCACTAGCAACAGCAAAAGCTGTACCATTACATGTATCATTTAAAAAGCCTTCAGTAAACTCTAAAAGACCTGCAAACAGCGCTGTTGCCATTTTTTGATTTATTGTAATATCATTTTTTTTCAATGTATCAAAAAGAGCGATAGTATCAGGCTGCGCTTCAATTATCAAATCAGCTGAGGCAGGAAGACTCTCTCTTTGCTTTGCATACCAGGGTAAAAATAAAACCCTAGCATCAATCTTTTGTGTTATGACTAAAGAAACTTTTTTGTGTTTGCTCAATATATAAGAATACAGGGCATTTGCGTTTGCAAATGAGTTGGCATCAGTCCTAATTACAATATGCTTTGCATTGTCTATATCATTAAAAGCTATCAAATGTCTACTTTTTTAAATCAAATTATATACTATTTCTTATTCATCTTGTAAACATATGCCAAAACTTCGGCTACTGCGCTAAACAATGCTTCAGGTATGGGCTTGTCCACGTCAACTTCTTTATAAAGACTTCTTGCCAAAGGAGGATTTTGAACAATATGCACACTGTTTTCTCTTGCAATTTTCTTAATTTGCTGGGCTATATTATCCATCCCCTTTGCAACGACCAAAGGTGCATGTGATTTGCTTTCATCATATTTTATGGCGACGGCATAGTGCGTAGGGTTTGTTATAACCACATCGGCGTTTGGTACTTCTGCCATCATTCTTTTTTTTGATGCTTCCATCTGAATTTGTCGAATTTTAGATTTAATAAGCGGATCACCTTCCATATTTTTCATCTCATCTTTAATCTCTTGCTTAGACATTTTCAAGCCGTCAAAATACTGTTTTCTTACAATAATCACATCTATAATCGCAAAAATAAAAATAATAAAAAGCATCACAAAAGCGATAATTATCATTTTATCTTTAAGCCACATTAGCTGATCATGCAGTCCAAAAAGTGCGACCGTCGGCAGTTCTTGAATAAAATAAAAGAAAAATATAAAACCCACACCCAAGGTTGTGAAAGATTTCAGCGTTACTTTGACGCCTTCAATTAATTTTTTTAAGGAAAAAAGATTTTTTGTTCCTTTAATCGGGTCAATCTTTTTAAAATCCGGCATAATAGCTTTTGTAGTAAATAAAAATCCAAATTGTGCCAATGCGGCGATCACACCTGAAATGGCAACTGCAGTAGCCAAAGGAAGAACCATGAGTAAAAATTCTTTGATTGTGACTATTGCAATATCCATTGCAAATAATTTATCAACAGGCATACCGATAAGAGAGAAATAGTACCGAAAAAGATGAATCATGTGCTCTGCCATAAAAGGAAAAAGCATTAACACGCCCAATATTGCTACAAAAAGAGTAAGAACTCCCGAAGCATCCTGAGATTTCGGAACATTGCCTTCTTTTCGGGCATCTTCTATTTTTTTGGGGGTGGGTTCTTCCGTTTTTTCCTGATCATCAGCCATATATTATGACCTTTAATCCATTTTCATTGAGAGGTCTATCCAGTTTGCCTGATGCACAAGTGCTCCTGAGCTGATAGCATCAACACCTGTTTTTGCATAAGATTCAATAGTTTCTAAAGAGATATTTCCACTAGCTTCCAAAAGTATATGCGGATAATTTTCATTTCTAAAAGCAACAACTTCTTCAACTTGAGCAGGTGCCATATTGTCGCACATCACTATATCAGCCTGTGCCGCCATAGCCTCTTGGGCTATAAAAAGTGTATCGGCTTCTACTTCTATTTTTGCCGTAAAAGGAATAACCTTTCTGGCATCTTCTATATAATCTTGTAAATTTTTGATGGTTTTTAAATGTGTGTCTTTTATCATTAAAGAGTCATCAAGGCCCATTCTATGATTAACAGCACCACCGCAGCGTGTTGCATACTTTTCAAATACCCGGAGCAAAGGCCTCGTTTTTCTCGTATCAAGTAATTTTACATTGTACGGCTCTACAATATCAACATATTTTCTTGTCAGTGTTGCTATAGAGCTCGCATGTAAAAGCATGTCTAAAAGTGTTCTTTCACAGCGAAGCAGTGTATGAGAATCTGCTTCAACAGTTGCTATCGTCTCGCCGTTTAAAAATGTCTGCTTGTCAGATTTGAGCCATGTAACTGAAAAATTTTCCAATTTTGCCATAGCATCTATATATTTTCTCCCCGCAACAACACCGTCACTTTTTGCAATTATTTTAGCACTTGCAGGCATAGCGGCTTCAACCAGAGCATATAAATCTCCGCGTCCGACGTCTTCTGCCAATGCTTCTTTTACAAATTGCTCTATCATAATGCCAACATTCTCTCTAATGCGACTTTCGCCCATTTTTGCGTTTTTGGATCTACTTCTATCTCATTTATCGGCTCACCCTCATCTATAGCCTTGAGTGTCAAATAAACATCTTCGAGTGTCGTTTCATTCATTGTCGGGCATTCCGGTTTTGTAGAACTCAGCACGTAAGTATTTTTCGATCGCAAGCGGTTTACCATGTTAAACTCTGTTCCAACAGCCACTTTTTGCTCTTCAGGTAACTCTGTTATATATTTAATAAGCTGCGATGTTGAACCAACGAAATCACTCGCTTCACAAATTGCAGGATCACATTCAGGGTGTGTTGCTATTAAGATACCCGGAAATTTTTTACGATAGAACTCTATGTCTTCAAGCGTAAAAAGCTGATGCACTGAACAAAATCCGTCATAACATATGATATCAGCTTCTTTAGGATCGCCTTCTTGTCCGATTACCATTGATTTAAGACCCATTTGGTTGGCAATATTTTGTCCTAGACATCTGTCAGGTACAAAAAGTATTTTTTTACCTTCATCCAAAGCGGTAGTGATGATTTTTTTTGCATTGGAACTTGTACACACCATTCCGCCCATCTCTCCGACTTTCGCTTTAACATCAGCATTTGAATTTATATAGGTAATCGGTAAAATATTTTCTTTGGCAATACCGTTGTCTTGTAAATACTTCACAGAATCATCATAATACATTGAGTCAATCATTCGAGCCATTGCACAGCAGGCAATCTTTGGCATAACTACACGTTTGTTTGGAGAGAGTACTTTTACACTCTGCCCCATAAATCCAACACCGCAAAAGAGTACATATTCGGCATCATCAGCTATTGTTCTCATAGCCAACTCCAACGAGTCACCTGTAATGTCAGCAAGTTCAAATACTTCATCACGCTGATAAAAGTGTGCAACAACAGTCACACTCAGCTTTTCTTTGAGTTCATTAATTCTTTTTTTTAATTCATCATTTGTTAACTGCAAAAAATCATCCTGTATTTTATAATTATGCAATTATATCAAAAATTTAGTATAGAAATTGTAGAATGTCATCATTCAAATAATTTAAGGTAATTTATGGATTTTTTATTTAATATCAATGTTGATTTTTACATTGCGGCATATCTCATAGGCGGTATTCCGTTTGGTCTTTTACTCGCAAAAAAATTTGCAGGTGTTGATGTAAAATCAGCAGGAAGCGGTAGTATAGGTGCAACAAATGTACTCAGAGTTGTAAAAGAGACAAATCCGGCTTTGGCCAAGAAACTTGGCATTGCGACACTTGTTTTAGATGCGCTTAAAGGTGTTGCAGTTTTGAGCGCAGCCTATTTTATGGGACTTGATGAATCTGTTTTATGGGCTGTAGCGGTACTGGCAGTTCTTGGACACTGTTTCTCTCCTTATCTTGGATTTGAAGGCGGTAAAGGCATCGCAACGGGAATGGGTGTGATGATGTTTATGCTGCCTGTTGAGACGACTATTGCATTAATAGTCTGGCTAGTTATGGCAAAAACTGTCCGTATTTCTTCAGTTTCATCCCTTACAGGTGTGCTTGCCCTGCTCATCTCAAGTTTTATAATTCATCCGAATATGGCACATGCACCGGTTGTTTTCATTGTAGCAATTCTCTTTTACAAACATATTCCAAATATCATCCGTGTTATCAAGGGTGAAGAAAAAAGAGTCATATAATTTGAAAATCCACATTGAAAATTTAACCTTTACATGTATCATAGGTATTTTGGAATTTGAGAGAAACAATGCACAAGAAGTTATCATCAATGTAGAAATTAAATATGCATATGATGATGAATTTATTAATTATGCAGAAGTAGCAGATTTTATTAGAGCAGCTATGATTCATCAAAAGTTTTTACTTATTGAAGATGCTCTTCAATATTTAAGTGTACAACTCAAAAATAAATTTTCAAAAATAAACACCCTCTATCTAAAAATCACAAAACCCTCAATATTGCCCGATTGTATGGTCAGTGTAAGCGATACTACACACTTCAATTCTTAATCCTAACTTCATTTTTTTTTAAAAAAAATTGAAAAAAACTTTAAAGTAACCTAAAATTATGCTATTATTCCACCAAATATTTAAGCACAGGAAAAATGAATGCGTATTCTCATTATAGAAGATGAAGTTACATTAAACAAAATGTTGGCAGAAGGACTCAAAGAATTTGGTTATCAAAGTGATGTTGTTGAAACGTTAAAAGACGGTGAATACTATCTTGACATCCGTAACTACGATTTAGTTCTTATGGACTGGATGCTTCCGGATGGAAACTCAGTTGATATTATAGGTGATATTAAAGCAAATACACCAAAAACAGTAGTTGTTGTTATTTCAGCAAGAGATGACAATGAAAGTGAAATCGAGGCATTACGTGCCGGTGCTGATGACTACATTAGAAAACCATTTGATTTTGATGTCTTAATTGCTCGTATTGAAGCACGTCTTCGTTTTGGCGGAAGTAATATTATCGAAATAGAAGATTTAACAATTAACCCTGAAGAAGAAAAGATTACATACAAAGAGACAGAAATAGAACTTAAAGGGAAACCTTTTGAAGTGCTTACCCATCTAGCTCGTCACCGTGATCAAATTGTTTCTAAAGAGCAGCTTCTTGATGCTATCTGGGAAGAACCTGAACTCGTTACTCCAAATGTAATCGAAGTTGCCATTAATCAGATTAGACAAAAAATGGATAAACCTTTATCTATCACAACAATAGAAACTGTACGCCGTCGCGGTTATCGTTTTTGTTTTCCAAAAGAAGTTTAATTAAACTCTAAAATGATATAATCACATAAATACAATTATGAGGTTATATCATGTTTTCCAAGCGAAGTATTCGAACTAGCTTTCTTATTCAACTGATTTTTTCATCAGTAACACTCATAATTATCTTTTCATCTCTCTTATATTTTTATATAGAAAAATCCATTTATGATGATAAAAAAGCAGAGCTTATACAGTATGCGAAAAATATTTCTGCCTACAAATCAGTGTTTCAGGCCGATGAGTCTATTCCTGAAAATTTTTTCTCCCTAAATGTCGGAATAATTTATTTAAAAAATCCCGATACACAGATGGATGTATATGAAAAAACAGATCATAAGCATACCTACTTAACACTTGTATACCCTTTTAATCTTGATGACAAGAGTTATCTTAAAATTACAAAAGATATTACGCAGACAAAACGATTGCTAAAAAAAATTTTAAGATATATCTTTATAATAAATATAGCCGGTGTACTTCTAGTCATAATTTATGCTATAGCATTGTCAAAAATGCTCGTTGCTCCGATACAAACACTTACAAAAAAACTGGCAAATATGAATGAACATCTTATAAAAGAGATTGATACACAAAGACTTCCTGCAGAGTTTGAACCTTTGGGAGAAACACTTAATCACCTGATTTCTAGAATTCAAAACTTTGTCAAATACCAAAAAGAACTTTTTATCGGAACAGCACATGAGCTCAAAACCCCTTTGGCTGTCATAAAATTAAAAAACCAAGTTACACTCATTAAAAAACGAACGCCAGAGGAGTATATAGAAGCAATTAAAACAACAAATAAAACTGTTGACGAGATGAACATAATCGTTTCAAATATATTAAATATAGGTCGCCAAGAAGGTGCTCAGCTTGACAAACCGGTAGAAGTAGATGTTATAGCATTTTTAAAACAAAAAGCGAATGATTTTAAACTGCTTGCAGAGAATGAAGGCAAAGTACTGCAGATGCATTTTGAGCCGGATGGATTTATGGCAACGCTGCAACTCAGCCTTTTAAATCAAATCATTCAAAACTTTTTGCAAAATGCTCTTAAATTCACACCTAAAGAGAAATCGGTTACGCTCAGAAGCTCTCAAGATGATGTCGGGCTTCTTATAGAAGTCATAGATGAAGGATGCGGAATTGATGATACAATTGATTTATTTGCTCCGTTTAAGAGACAAGGAAACAAATCAGGTGTCGGACTTGGTCTGTTTTTAGCAAAAAGTGCTGCAGATGCCTTAGGTGCTAGAATAAGTATAAAAAACAGAGAAGACGGAATTGATGGAACAATTGCATCATTACAGCTAAATTCTAAACTCTCTTGCATAATTCCAAGAAATCGATAACGTTTCAAAAATAATAAAGCTTTAATTTGATATAAATCGTCAGATAAAAAATAAGTATAGAATATAAGGTTTTTGAATATGGCTCTAATAATTAATGATGAATGTATCGCATGTGATGCATGTAGAGAAGAATGTCCTACGTTGGCAATAGAAGAAGGTGATCCAATTTACTATATTGATCCTGATAGATGTACCGAATGTGTCGGAATATATGATGAACCTGCTTGTATATCTGTTTGCCCGGTTGACTGTATAGTTCCAGACAAAGATAATGTTGAGACAATAGCAGAACTTCAATTTAAGTATAAAAACTTAGAAATAGAAGAATAGTACCTTGGCAAAACGTGTTGCAATCATAGACATTGGTTCTAACTCAGTTAGAATGGTGATATACGAGAAAGTATCCCGTTTTGCGTTTCATCTACTTCATGAAGCAAAATCAAAAGTCAGAATTTCTGAAGATGCCTACAAACACAATGGATCCCTGCAGGAAGTTCCAATGCAGAGGACTTTTGATGCACTCAGTGATTTTATACAAATCAGTAATTCGTTCAAAGTAAACAAACTCTTATGTGTCGCGACTTCAGCATTAAGAGATGCTCCCAACAAAAAAGATTTCCTGCAAAAAGTAAAACAAAAGTTAAAACTCAATATCAAAATTATAAGCGGTGAAAAAGAGGCCTATTTTGGGGCTATTGCCTGTGCAAATCTTTTACCCCAGCAACACAATGCGCTTAGTATAGATATAGGAGGAGGTTCTACTGAGCTTGCCTATATAGACAAAAACAATGTTTCACATCCTTTATCTTTAAAACTTGGAACTGTCCGCCTTAAAGAGCTTTATTTCGACTCTAATGATATTAAGGGTGCGGTTAAATATATTGATAAACAGCTAGAAATGCTGCCAATTGAAAAAATCAACACCCTTATTGGGATTGGTGGAACATTTCGAGCAATTTCAAACTCCATAATGAAACGTACAACATATCCTCTGAACAAATTGCATGCATACGAGTATGATGCAACAACACTAAAGCAATTTATAGAAGAGCTTTTACATACAAAAAACAATAAAGAGTTAAAAAATCTTTTTATTGACAACAATAGATTTGATGTTATAAAACCCGGTACGCTCATTTTACAAAGAGTGCTTAAAAAAATAAATATCTCAAAAATTATTACCAGCGGTGTTGGTGTAAGAGAGGGTGTTTATTTAGCAGATTTGTTAAGAAACTCTAAGCATAAATTTCCCCACAACTACAATACTTCAGTACGATATCTCATAGACACACATGTGCAGGATAAGCAATTTTCAAATAATTTAAATTTACTCAGTAAAAAGATATTTGATTTAACATATGAATATTTTGGTATAGACTATAAATACAGATATAATCTTGCCATAGCAGCGAAGCTTTATCCTGCGGGGAGCAGTGTACACTTTTATTCACAAAATAAGCATACATATTATTTGATACAGAGTGCCCTGGAATATGGATTTACACATCATGACATCATGCTGATAGCCACACTGACAAAATATGCTAAGAACAAACTGCCTTCAAGTACACATTTGCAGCTTTATAAACAACTACTGCCTAAAGAACAAGTCACAAAAACACTGAGTTTTCTGCTCTCATTAAGTATTGCACTTTTGAGCCATAGGCCAAGAAATCTAGATTTTGAATTGAATTTTAAGGGGAATGCTTTACATGTAAGCTCCACTAAAAAGCTTTATCTTTCCAAAGAAGCAGTGGCAAAATTAGAATGCGGGCACCAAGACTTTAAAGTATTATTTTAAAATCTCTGTCCCATTGTAAATTCAAAGCTTGATGTTTGATCCCCTTCTTTAGGGCTTATTGGACGAGCAAACATCAACTGAATAGGTCCGACAGGTGAAAACCATTCTATCCCCGCACCATATCCGGCTCTTGATATATTATTTGTCAATAAATTGTTTGTAATATTATCTGAAATCGTTCCCCAGTCTACAAAAGCCACCACTCGCATTTTTGCTTTTGGAATTAAAGGCAAACTCAGTTCTACATTATTTGAAAAAGTTTGTGTTCCGCCGACTCTTCTAATGCCGTCTGTTGCTGTTGAGTCAGCTACTGTTGGCGAAAGGGAATATGATTGATACCCTCTCACACTTCCAATACCACCCATATAAAATTTTTCAGCTAATGGAATATAGCCGTTATCAATCACAGCATAATATCTTGCTTTATATCTAAAAATAGCATCAACCCCCAGTAAATCCTGAAGTCCATAATATTTAGCAAAATTAGTTCTTGCTTTTATAAAATCAGCTGTACCGCCAAGGCCTGATTTTTCAAGACTCTGTGTTAGTTCAAATCCTTTACGCGGAAGATAATAATCATCTGTATTATCCCATTTTGCACTTATTGTCACACCGCTTTTTGTATAAGATTCGAATGGATTTACTCCGCCATATACACTTGCATTAAAATCATTTCCAAAAGTATAGCTGTTGCTTGAATAACCATAACCTACATATCCACTTATATGACGGGTAAATCTATGTCCTAATCCCATTGTTAAACCATTACTCAAAACAGAATAATCAATATAATCATATGCTGAATGATAAATAGAAAAATTTCCACTAAAGTCACTATCATTTAAACGTGGATTCGAAATATTAAAAGAATAGTTTTGTGTTGTTTGAGATTTTTCAGCTTTTACTCCAACATTAATACCTGATCCCCAAATATTTCTATCACTCACTCCTATACTCACCAAAAGACCGCCATAGCTTCCATATCCACCACCAAGTTGAATATTACCAGTCGGAGCTTCTTTTACTTTGACAATTAAATCCATAGTTTTATTGTCAATTCTTTTTTCTTCTATTGTATTGCCGTCAAAAAATCCAAGTCTTCCAAGGGCTGTACGAGAATCAGTTAAATCAGTTAAAGAATACATATCATTTGGACCCAAATACAATTCTCTACGAATTATCCTGTCAAGTGTTCTGTTGTTACCTGAAATCAATACATTCCTAATTTTGACCTTATCACCCGGCATGACTTTAAATACTACTTCAACTGTATGTTTTTCTTTGTCTTTTTTCAAATCTGGCACAACCTGAACAAAAGCATAACCCAAATCCGCTACAAGTGTTTTAATCTTTTTAGAATCATCTCTAAAAGTTTTTATGTTAAATACTTCGCCTGGTTCAAGAGATATAACCTCTTGTAGTTTTTCATCATCAGCTACATGTTTCACTTGATTAATGGAAACTTTACTGATTATATAAGGTTTCCCTTCAGAAACCAGGTAACTCATATCAGCACTGTAGTTATCAAAGTCAACTCTTACAAGAGGTTCATCTACTTTGGCATCCAAATACCCATACTGCATATAATAGTCACGAATTCGCAAGTTATCATATTCTAAATCTCTAAGGCTCATTTTTCCGTCATTTTGACCCCAGAACCAGCCCATAAATTCTTGTTCTTTATTTGCTAATACATCATCAAAATCATCTGGATCTAAGCCATAAACACCGCTATACTTTAGCTTTTTAATGATAATTTCTTCACCTTCATTGACAATAAATGTAACTTTTACACTTCCATTTTCCAAGTATGTTGTCTCAACTTCTACAACACTGTCAATTTTACCTTCTTGTGAAATTGCGTCGATGATGCGTTTTTTAGCAGCTTCAAGTTTTTTCTCATCATACAACGTTCCCTTTTTAATTTGTATGACCGAATCTTTTACTTCTTCATCACTCTCTTTCCAACCTTTGAGTTCTACTTGAGAAATAATCGCTTTTTCTTTAAAATAAAAAGTTAATTTCCCATTTCCATCAAATTCTGTCCATATATCATTAAAATAACCTTGATCAAAATATTTTTTGATTGCTTTATCAACTACCTCTTTGTCAACATCATCACCCTCTCCAAAACCCAGCATTCTCAATGCAACTGGCTTAGAGAGATGAACAAGACCATTGTATTCAATTGTTTTAACTACTTGCGCGTATATGTTCGTTGTAAAAACAACCAATAAAAAAGATAAAAGTATTTTCATTCATATTCCATTTAAAAAATTAGTAAAGATTTTACCCATTATGAGGTTAATATTAAGTAAATTTAGTATAATTTTGCAAATTAACATAAAGAATAAACATGAACATTGCAATTATTGGATTAGGTTTAATGGGTGGTTCGCTTGCTCTGTCTTTAAAAAAACAAAATTATGTTGACTCGATTGTGGGGTATGACCATAATGAAAAGCATAAAAAAGATGCCCTTTGTCTTGGTTTGGTTGATAAAACAGTCTCTTTTGAAGAGGTCAAAAAATGTGACGTTATCTTTCTTGCTATTCCTGTCAATGGTGTCATCAATACTTTAAAAGAACTTACTGATGTGGATACTGATACTACTATCATCGATCTTGGCAGTACAAAAGAAAAAATCGTTGCCTCTGTCCCACCTCAAATACGTAAAAACTTTGTAGCCGCACATCCTATGACAGGAACGGAAAACTTTGGTCCCCATGCTGCTGTTGAAAATCTTTACTATGATAAAGTTGTCGTTTTATGTGATTTACAAGACAGTGGAGAGATTCAAAGCAAAACTGCAAAAAAAATATTTAAATCACTCCATATGAAAAAGTATTTTATGAAGTCCCATGAGCATGACCGCCATGCGGCTTTTATTTCTCATATGCCTCACGCTATCTCTTACTCAATTGCAAATACTGTTTTAAAACAGGAGAACAAGCACAATATTTTGGCTCTTGCAGCCGGTGGATTTCGTTCAATGAGTCGTCTTGCGAAGAGTTCACCTTATATGTGGGAAGATATTTTCAGACAAAATAAAGAGAATCTGCTTGAAGCGATAGAACTCTTTGAAGCAGAATTAACAAACCTCAAACAAAATATTCAAAATGAAGAGTGGGACAAAGTTCATCAAGAAATGGCAAATGCAAATAAACTGCACGATATCCTAGATTAGGATATATCGTACTTTTTCAATATCTCTTTTAAAATCTTCTTATCAATTTTTTCTTTTTTAGATGCATACAAGTTTGCTTCTAAAACATCTACTATTTTTTTCACTTCTTCATCTTTATCTTTATACGGCAGTAGTTTTATAAGCAATAGCTTCTCATCATTTAAATTCAATGCTTTTTCTTTTTTAAGGAACTTGACAGGCTTCACAAACAACATAATTAAGATACCTATGAGCAGTCCTGCGACAAATGCTGCCACTATCCATACTTTACTGAGTACTTCTCGCTTTTGTGTTACATGTAATGATTTTTCAGAAGTTTTTATAGAATCATCTCTTTGTATTTTAAGCTCAGTTTTTTTAACAGCACCATTCACCTTAATATGAATCGGCTGTGTAGAAATTTTTTCTACTCTTTTTGTTTTAAGGTTATAAAAAGCTAGTGAAAAAGGAGGAATAGTAAAATCTTTATCTGAAACAAAAGCTAGTTTTTGTGTAAGCGTATTGCCTTTGATATTTATTTTCTCATCAAAAACATTCACATCCGGTATATAAGGCTTAAAACTTTTAATATCTTCCAAGTTTCCATCGCCTACAACTTTTACAGTAACATTAACAGCTTCATTTGGATTAATCTCTAATTTATCAGCAGTGGCAGAAATCGTGAAATTTCCGACAATTTTTGCATTATTTGGCAGAGGCTTTGCCTTTATGTGCCCTTCATTTGAAAAGTAACTTTTCCATTTTACCTGAGGCATAAAACCACCCCAGACATCTCGTGAAGAAATCCTTGTTGCTATCTTTAATTGTGCCGGTTGAATCGTCAGGTTACCTTCTCTTTGGGGAGCAAGTCTATACATCGCTTTGGTGATGATAAAATCACCTTCTTCAGTTCTTGTCGCTTGTGATTCGCCTTTCACCCAGAAGCCTTTAAAATCCGGTGCTATAAACTTACTGTCAACTGCCTCTGCATCTTTTTTTTGTTTCAAAACAAGCTGTAAATTAAACGGTTCACCTACAAACAGCTTCGTTTTTGAGGGAATGAGATTGACTACAAAATCTGCATTTTTATCTTGTACAGCCGGTTTTACTGTCACTTTTACACTGTTTGACTGCTCCATTCTACCATCAACTTCAACATTAACAGGGGCAATCACACAATTTTTTTGCGGCATAAATTGGTAACTCAATACATAACTTTTTTTATAGTCATTATTTATCATTTGAATACTTGTCTGAGAACTCGTACCCAGTACATTGCTGCCGCATATTGTACTGATAACCGGTTTATTCACTTCACCGCCGGTTATAGTTAAAGTATATGTTGCCACTTCTCCGCTGACAACATTTTTGGGATACACTTTTGCAACTACATTTGCATATATGGCAGTCGCAAGTAAACTAAAAATTATTATGATTTTTTTACCAAGGTTTTTCATTACTGTTTTCCTTTTTCTTACTACTTTGGTTTAGTCTGTATAAATACGTATTTTGATTATTGTTTAATGCTTTAAGCCATTTAGCCTCTTCTGCATCACTCATTTTATTTTTCATTTTTGCCGCCTTTGCAGCTGATCCGGAAGCAGGCTTCTTTTTATCTTTTTTCTGTTTTTTCTCAGCAGCTTCTTTCTTTTTTTGGGCCTCTTGCTTTTTCTTATCTTTTTGCTTATTTTTATCAGCTTGCTGCTTTTGCTGTTTTTTCTCTTCTTCACTCGGCTTTTTGGATTTTCTTTGCTCATTATTTTGATCTTTTTTCTTGGAACCCTTAAAAGCTTTTTTATCTTGAGAATCTTGTTTATTTTTTTGATTCTGCTGATTTTTCTGGTTTTGTTTGTTTTTTTGGTTTTTATTATCCTTGTTTTTCTTATTGTCTTTATTTTTTTGGTTTTTATTTTTCTGCTGTTGCTGTTTTTTCTGCTCTTTTTTCTTTAACGCTTTTTTCACAGCTTCCAAATTCTCTCTTGTATCTTTATCTTCATGCAGTTTTAAGGATTTTTCATAAGATTCTATCGCTTTTTTCAAGCTTTTCTCATCAGCTATTTTTGCATAGGCATTTCCCATATTTGCAAAATTTTTCGCACGCGAGATTTTGTCACTAAATGTTGCTTTTTCATAATTTTTTATCGATTCTTTATATTTTTTTTGCTTATACAAGGCATTTCCCGCATTATAATAACTCTCATTATGATTAGCCTTTTTTGCATATGCATCATAAATTTCGGCAGATTTGGCATAATTCTTTTGTGTATACGCTTTTTTCGCTTCATCAAGATGCATAAAGTCCAACAGTCCTGCATATGAAGAAGAACTGTTAAACAATAACAATCCCAAAATAAACAAGCCAGGCACCTCAACTTTTACACGCTTGCTCATAGAAGATGTTGCTATTAAAAGAAGTAAGAGTGCCAATCCTAACGGATAGTAAAAGAGTGGTATATATTTTTCAATCTCTTCGGATTTGAGCTCTTTTTTCTTGCTGTGACGTTCTATCTCGCTAAGCATCGCTTTGACATCTGCATCTGAATTTACACCTTGAATGTACACAGCACCTGTTTTTGTTGCCAAGTCAGCAATTTTATCATTGAGTTTGGAGACAATGATTTTTCCGTTTTGTTTTATAAACTCACCATCTTCAAGTTTTATAGGCGCACCCTGCGGTGTACCGACGCCCAATACAAAAACCGCTATGTCTTTTTCTTTTGCAAAGGTAATCTCTTTTGAAAAATTTTTTTTATCTCCGCCGTCACTTAAAATCAGCAGGTACTTTTTAGAGTCCTTTTTTATACTCTTATCAACAACCTGCAGCATTGACATAAGGTCTGTTCCCTGCTCGGTTATTGAATTAGTATCGAGCTTTTTAAGCAAAAACGCTACTGCTTCATGATCAAAGCTCAGAGGAGAAACCAAATAAGAGTTTTTTGCAAATGCTATCACACCTATACGCTCATTTGGAGCCAGGCGCAACAGCTCCAATGCTTTTTGCTTTGCCAGTTTCAAACGATTCGGGTAAACATCTTCAGCCAACATCGAATCCGATATATCCAAGGCTATCATTATGTCAGCACTTTTTGCTTTGATCTCGATTTTTCCGTCTTTTATAACAGGGCCCGCTAAGGCTATGGTCATCAAAACAGCAATAAGCATAAAAAGTGCATTTCTTGCCTTGAGTGTCAAAGTATTTGATGAGACTCTCAGTTTTTGAATGACCTCATCTGAAAAAAATGTCGCATGAGACTCTTTTTGCGTGAGCAAAAGTCCAAAAAGTATAAATATCAGCGGCAGCATATAATATAAAAATTCCGAATGTAAAAAACTCATATCGCACTCCCTCTTTTATTTCGTATATATACATACAACAGCAATGATAACAATGCTATAAACAACGGATAAAAATAGTAATAATTTTTATATGAAAATGTTTCATTTTTTATCTCTGATTTTTCCAATTCATCTATTTTTTTATACACCTCTTTTAATTGTGAGGCATTTGAAGCACCAAAGGCAACCCCTCCTGTCTCTTTTGCAATTTTTAGCAGTACTGCTCTGTTGTATTCATCAGGACCGCCTATGCCTATAGGGTAAACTTTTACACCCTCTTTTTTCGCCATATCAAGCACTACGTCAAGAGGGATCTTGTCTGCACCTGCTGTCGAGTACCCGTCTGTAAGTAAAATGGCTACTTTTGACTTTGCCTTGCTCATTTTCAACAGGTTCACACCCTGTGCCAATGCTTCATATAAAGCCGTATATTTACCTGCCATGCCCACTTCAAGCTGAGAGACTATACGTGAGAGTATATGCTTGTCATATGTCAGCGGTGAAGCTATAAATGAGTAAGAGCCAAAAACTACAAGCCCCATATTGTCATTTGTTCGCTGACTTATAAAATCTTTTACTATTGACTTGACAACATCAAAACGTGATGCAGCCGGATTCACAGGGTCAAACCCTCTCTCTTTCATAGAACCTGATGCATCCAATATAAGGGCTATTTCATGCCCGTGCTTTGGTTTCAACTCATAAGGTTCATCTTTTACAGGAGACATCAAAGCTAAAATCATCATAATTATTGTCAGCCATTTTAAAAAGAAAAGTAATTTTGATGCGGCAACATTGCTTTTCATAAACTGTGATGCATGCGGAAAGTAAATTGAAGGCAGCTTCATTTTACATAAGGATTCACATGCTATAAAAAAGAATATTACAAATAATAATTTTGGAAATTCAAAATATATGCCGTCAAACATCTATCATTCCCTTATATAAATCTATTACATGTAAAGTGTCCGCATCAAAATCTTCTACATTTTTCTTATATTTATATTTTTCTAGTTTTTCTATCATTTCTTCGTACGCTTTATGGTGACGTTCGCTGTCATCCTTAAATGTTACGCCGTAAAATGTCAAATCATACGCTGCTTTTTTCGGATTTGAATAATCAACAGTGTTGAGTAATTTATAATGTTCTGCTCTTTTATTAAATTTTTTCTTACTTTTAACCCATTTGTATGCCAAATATAAAAAGCCCATAAGTATCAGCGCAACCAATAGGCTCACTCCGATAAAATAGTATAAAGAGTACTCATGTATCTCTATAAGCGGCTTTATGTCATGCAAAGGAATTTCGTTTTGGTTTATATTTTGCATTTATCTGCCTTCAAATAATCTTCTTAATGAAACACCGATTTTTCCGTCTGTATAAATCTTTGTAAATCTAATCTGGTGTTTTCTAAATGTTGCATAGAGTTTTCTGTCATGTACTAAAACTTTTTTTGCATACTCTTTTACAGTTTGTGCGTTAAAATCACCTTCTAATACAGCACCACTCTCAGGGTCTACTAACGATGTAAATCCCATCTCAGGCGGGGTCTCTTCAAGTCTGTCTCGAACTATGACGGCAACAACTTCATGTTTTTTTGCCAATACTTTAAAATCAGGAATTTCAAAGAAATCACCGACAATGACAATTAACGACTTTCTTTTAAGTCTTTTAAACAGAGTATCTGCCAAAACTTTATAGTCTGCCTTTTTGTTCAGCGGATCAAAGTTTAGAATTTCATCCGTACTTTTATGTACCGAGAACAGCTTTTTACTCGGTTTCAAAAAAGACTCCATCTTGTCACTAAAAATATATGAACTCAGTAAATCTCCATTTTTAATGGTAGAAAAACTAAGCATAGCCGTAATTTCTGCTATAACATCCTGCTTGAATCTTTTAGAACCGAAATAGACGCTGCCGTTTAACATTGAAGCAATGACAACATTGAGTTCTCTCTCTTCACGAAAGATTTTAATGTAAGGCTTTTGGAGTTTTGCCGTAATGTTCCAGTCTATATGACGAATATCATCACCCGGCATATACTCGCGCAGTTCTATAAAGTCATAGCCCTCGCCTTGAAAGATTGACGGATTGTTTCCAACCATCTCACTAAAAACTTGACGGCGGGCCCGTACAAGAATTTTTTGTAATTTACTCATTACAACGACCTTATGGTATCGCTACAGTTTCAAGCACTTTTTGAATGATTTCATCCGTTGTTATACCTTCAGCTTCAGCCTCATATGTCAGCACAATACGGTGACGCATCAGCTCTTTTACAATGTATGCAACATCTACAGGTGTTACAAAATCTTTACCGCGCATAAATGCCATTGCTTTGACTGCTTTAAACATATCAATACTTACACGAGGTGATGCTCCAAACTGTATATACTCTTTGATATCATCCAGTCCATACTCCTCAGGATGCCTTGTAGCGTTGACAAGTTCTATCATATACTCTTCGACTTCTTCATCTACATGTATATCTCTTACAGCCTTTTTAAGCGCTTCTAATTCACTTTTATTGAGTACAGGATTGATTGTCTCAAAATTACCGCTTGAGATTCTTCTTGCGATTTCAAGCTCTTCTTTTTTTGTATTGTACCCGACAACAAGCTTGAGCATAAAACGATCAAGCTGTGCTTCCGGAAGCTGATAAACACCTTCTTGTTCTACCGGATTTTGTGTCGCCATTACAAAAAACGGCAGATCAAGTTTGAAAGTTGTATCCCCGATTGTTACCTGTTTCTCCTGCATTACTTCAAGAAGTGCAGATTGTACTTTTGCCGGAGCACGGTTGATTTCATCTGCAAGTAAAAGGTTTGTGAAAATCGGACCTTTTTTAATTTTAAACTGGTTGTTTTGCGGGTCATAAATTTCGGCCCCTAAAATATCTGATGGAAGTAAATCCGGTGTGAACTGTGCACGTTTAAAATCAAGCCCTAAAGCCTTTGAAAGAGCATTGACTGTTGTTGTTTTTGCAAGTCCGGGAACACCTTCTATGAGTATGTGCCCCTCACATAAAAGTGCAATGAGCAATGAATCTATCATTTTCTCCTGACCGACAACAACTTTTGAAACTTCATTTTTTACATTCTGTATTTTATTAATCATAATTTATACCTCATATTAATATTTCTTTTTATTATTTATGTAAGTATATTCCTAAGAAGTAAACGATTACTAAATACTATAGACTTCATACAGTCTAATAATTTAACACTTTCGAAATGCCCTCTTTATGTATCAAATCATTGAGCCTTTTTACAAGATTTTGCTTGGCTATGGCGTAGCCTTGCGAAGATTGTCCCGTTACATGTATGACATTCGATGCCAAAACTTCTTTTTTGTAGTCTTTGGTTATAAATGATATTTCGCTGCGGGCAAGAGAAAAGCCGTATGCATTTGCCTTTTGAATTTTTACTTTGATGTAAATATCAAAATGCATTTTTGATTTCATTTTTTTAATGATGAACTTCTGCTGTGTTAAAGCACTTATGACAGGTTTAGTAAGACTTTTTACATTAGAATATACCCAAAAACTTATATGCTCTAAAAGATATTGATGTTTTGTATTGATTTCATTCATTGCTGCAAGGTATTTTTTATCATCAAATCCTTTATTAAGTACTTTCATAACAATAAGTGCATTTTTTATATATCCAAAAGCTTTTTTCATATTTTTATAATATGCCAATTGCTTGAGCGCATTTAAACGTTGAATATTTTTTATATCATTCCTGTAAATTTCAAATTTTTGATCTATTTCATTTTTTAAACCCTGAAATAATTTTTGCTTATTTACTTTTATAACAGCGGCATATCTTTTAAAACCGAGTCTTGTTACATGTAGTATTTCATATTGGCTTATACGTATCTTTTGAACATTACTCTGTGTTTTATTTATATAGGTTGCATCAGAACTGTTTACACTGCCCTCTTTTACAACTGTTTTTGCCCTAAAACTCGATGAGATAGAGACACTTAATGTGGAGACTACAAGACTCAGCGCATTATTAATGGCATCTTGTTGATTTCCCCCCTCTCCAAGGGCAAAAAGCTCATATGCATCAGATTTAGGAGGATGCACATACCAAGACGGCAGCTCTTTTTTTGGCACTACAACTTTTTGTTTTGAGGCACAAGCGCTTAAAAGCAAACCAAAGACAAGTAAAATTATGCTAAATTTACTCATCTGCTTAGCTGCTCAAGTGTTTTTTGTTTGTTGGCAATTAATGAATTAATACGAACCATTGCTTCATTTATCTCATCCACCGGTTCTAGCATCAAATTATCTGCATATTCATAATACTCTTTTGCCTCTTTATATTTTCCCTGGGCTTCTTTAATAACACCTAAATTATAAAATGGAACATAACTCTTCATATTTGTCGAATCAACGAGTTCCTTTAACAATTGTTCTGCCTTGCTATAACGCCCTTTTTCAATGTATTTTAAAGAAAATTCTAACAGTTTTTCCTGCTCATCCGTATAATCCAAATCAGGATCCTCTAAAAGTTTTACATTAAAACGCCTATAATGCGGAGTTAATTTATAAGTAAATTCATCTGCTATATCTTCTGCGAGTTTCTGTGCCACCATTGTTTTAGAGGGAATCGCCCGTGAATCATCCGCGCAATGTTTAAATGAAGTAGATCTGCTTAGGGTATCTGCATAAATTATGTCACCTTTTGTAACGTCAACAATTTTAATCTCAGCTGAAAGTCCTACCAGCCGTTTCATACAACGAACATTATATGTTTCAAGTTCCGAACACTTTTTATTGGCACAACGTACACGAGGCTCATAAAAATAACTGTCCTGCTTTGTTACAGGGCTCACATTTCCCGAAATTATGGCCTGTGCGCCTATGAACTCTCCAACTTTGACAATATTTTCATCATTAACAAGACCGCTGTTTTGCAATTTTTGTTCTTCAATGACCTTATTAATATCATTTCGACTCACAATAGTAAAATATTTCTTATTATCTATTTGATAATTAGATAACTTCGCTTCAATCTTTCGAGAGAGTCCAACTCTGTCATGTGTGAAATCAGTTACAGCTATTATTTTCGTTTGCGATATTCTGTCAACCTGGGCAGGTACAAGTGCTTTAACCCCGACTTTTTGAGAACATCCACTCATCAAAAGAACATAAAAAGCCAATATTATATATATTTTTTTCCTCATAACAATCCTCTTTGCTAAGAGATTGTAGTTAAAAAGCATTGAATTATAAATAAATCTATTGCTTAAAATAAAATTTGTAAATTTACACTCTTTTTTCTTGACATATCATCTCTATTTGTCTATAATTTCGACCTCTTAACAATAAGAGGCAAACGTCTTGTTAGCTCAGCTGGTAGAGCACGTCACTTTTAATGATGTGGCCGATGGTTCGAATCCATCACAGGACACCATATATACATTTGTTGGCCCCGTCGTCTAGCGGTTAGGATCCATGGTTTTCATCCATGTTACAGGAGTTCAATTCTCCTCGGGGTCACCAACTTTCATAAAATCATCATCATAAAAAAACATTAGACTATATTTTAATTACAGTTATTAACTACTTACATTATTATTTTGCCGAGCAAAAGAAGTTTGCGCTAACATTATTTTTAAAGAAGAATATATTGATGGACTTCAAGATTTAGAATTGGCGTTTATCTTTTATATTTTCTAAAGACTTTTCTTAAACAACTACGTTTAAAAGAGACCATAGGAACTTTCTTTGCATAGTCTTTATACTCATTAGCAAATTTTTTCTTCACTTCCATCTCTTCAAAAATTATCACCATAAAAATGATAAAGAGCATTTCCAAAGGAGCAATAATAGTAATAAAAGTAGGCATTCCTAAAAGTAAAGCCCAGCCAATAGGTAATAGAGTCAGACCAAAAAGCATAGGGTGACGCATACATTTGTAAATGCCTGTTGTGATAAGTCTGTTCGTTTCTAAACGCGGCATATCTTTACCTCTGCCTTTTGCAAGCTCTTTACCTCCATTTGCAGCAGCGCGGAATGCAAGACGTAAAATAAAAAGACCAATGGGGGCAGATAAGATATGAAAAAGAGGAGAGTGAAAGAGCAGGTTATTTTTATCAAATGAGTAAGCATACATTGCACCGCCCAGCAGTATAATAAGCCACAAAGTAATGCGGATAACAACGGATAAAGAGGTATTGATTTTCATAAACGTCCTTTAAATGATAAAGTGCCACAGTAGCTTAAGCGCTAAAAGATATAAAAGCCCAGCCATAAGTTTTTTTATATGGCTTTGTTTTAATTTAAAGTGCATAAAATAGTCCCCGATGTATCCACCAACAATCGCTGAAAATGCAACAACACTGAGTAATACCCAATCAAGTGGGACATACGTCGCATAAGTAAAGAAGGAGCCAAGTGCCGAAAAAGGCACAATACAACCTACAGCTGCCCTTACTGTAAAAAGAGTAAATTTCGATTCTGCATGAAAAAGTCTTTTTTTCTCGCTAAACATCATCATAGCAGCTGAATAAAAGAGTAAAAGCATATAGATAAATTTTACAAGATTTTCATCTATAAAACTACTGCTGTAAGCACCAAGCGGTGCACAAATAACCATCATTAAAGCAATAGGAAAAACAAATTTAAAATCAACTGCCTTTCTTTTGATATTCATAACACTAGACGTAATAGTAGTAGATGCTCCGGTAAAAAGACCGACTGCTTTTGCTACTGTAAATCCAAGCCCTAAAAAGTTAAATATAGGGATAAGGGCTAAACCAGCTTCCGCTCCACCCATCGAAAATATGCCAGAGAGAATAAGAGTAATAAGTAAATAAAGTACATAATCATGCATTAGCATTTATTTACTTATTGGCGGAGTAATTTTTTTACCAAGAAGTGCATAACTTTTTCCTATTGAGATGCGCTTCATCGACCATACATATAGTACATTTACCACTCTCTTTAATGTTTCTAAGGGTGTCTTTTTCGCTTCCGTCACTTTTATGCCCTATACTCACTATCATGGTAGCAGGTTCAGAACTAAACCCCATAAAATAGTTAAAAGGTGCGATGTTACCAGGCAATCGGTCTAGGAATAATTGTCTGCGCCATAAGCTGGTAACACTGCATAAGTTCTTTGTCTGCATAATCTATAAGCATCTTAAAGTCCTATCATATTTTTAATATTATCGAGCATTCCATGTTTTTCTTCTTCCATACTCGCATGATCTTCATCATCTTTTTTAGTACCGATATAAGCATCTTCGGGCATCTTATTTTCAGGAGTTCCATCGACGTTTGTAACTACAAGTTCAGGGTGTATGAGCTCTCGTAATTTTTTTTGTACAACTATTTTTGTCGTCATCAGACTCATAGAACAGCCACCACATGCACCAGTTAGTTCTATGTAAACAGTGCCCTCTTTTGCTCCAAGAAGTTTGATATCTCCACCATGAGAATTCACATATTCACTCACTTTTGGAAGATAATTTTTCACAGCCTCATAAATATCTTCATCTAAAAAATGCATTACCCAACCTTTATTAATATTTATAAATTGTATAATATTATATTTAAAATAAGATTATGAAATAATTTTACCGTCATTAATGTATTTCTCCTCAAGCTTGCCAAGTTAACTCAGATTAAAAATAATCATTAGAAACTTATGCCATAATAGCATTATCTTTCATAAGGTAGTTCAATTATTATGAATTCATGGATCACTCTTTCCCAGGCAGTTGGGGGCATTGGTATCTTTATACTAGGTATGATTATCATGACACAAGGGTTACATGCCCTTGCCGGAGATACTATTAGAAATGCTTTAGTGCGCTTTACAAAGACACCGACTAGCGGAGTCATGACAGGGGCAATCAGTACTGCCATTTTGCAATCTTCGAGTGCTACAACAGTTGCTGCTGTGGGGTTTGTAGCCGCTGGGTTGTTAGCCTTCCCTGAAGCACTCGGCATCATATTTGGTGCAAATGTCGGGACTACAATTACGGGTTGGATGGTAGCCCTGCTTGGATTTAAACTCAAACTCGGCACTATAGTTTTACCTTTTATACTCTTGGGTTCAAGCTTAAAACTTTTTTCAAAGGGAAAAATAGCAGACATCGGTTTTGCAGTTGCCGGCTTTGGTTTAATTTTTGTAGGTATTAGTTTTATGCAAGACAGTATGTCTGTCTTTAAAGATATTATTTCTGTGCAAAACTTTCCAGGGGATTCTTTTGTCGGCCGCTTTGAACTGTTTTTACTCGGAATTCTTGTTACAATTATCACGCAATCATCAAGCGCAGGTGTTGCTGCAACACTTACTATGATTTACGGCGGTGCTATAAGTTTTGAACAAGGGGCAGCTTTGGTTGTCGGCATGGATGTTGGAACAAGCTTTACAGCCGCCATTGCAACTATTGGAGGTTCTACAGAAGTAAAAAGAACTGGCTTCTCACATGTTGTGTATAATATATTTACCGGCACTGCAGCGTTGTTTTTGATTGCACCATATACAATGCTGTTTCAGTCACTTGCACCCGCTTTTTTAATGCAGCAAGCTGAAATAGTCTTAGTTTTATTTCACACATTTTTCAATCTTTTAGGTGTTATTGTAATTATTCCCTTTACAAAATCATTCGCACATCTTATGCAAAAAATTATACCCACTCCAAAACAAAAATATATACAAAATTTTGATCCTGCATTGCTTGAAAATATACCTTTGGCTTTAAGTGTTGTTCAAAAATCTCTTGAAAATGAGTTTAAAACATTACTACAACATATACTGTATTTACTTGGAGAGAAGAAAAATGCAAACAAAATTAATATACATGCGTTTGATAAACTCTTAGACGAGACACAAGATTTTTTAGATATGATTAATTTAAAAAATACGCAAGATGCAAATTGGCAACGATTAATCAATCTCATTCACGTTATTGATCATCTTCAGCGACTTTTTGACAGATGCAGTGAAGATGAACATAGAATTTTGTTGCTTAAGTCATCAAGTTTACTGACAAAAGAAAAAAATCAATTTATTCAACTCATTCAAACAATACTTCAGCTCTTAGAAAAAGAATCTCTTGAACAAATGTCAAATTTTGCACAAAACAATGATACAAACGTAGTAAAAACTGTGAAACAAAAAAGACAAAACATAACATCCTTAATGGCAGATGGAACTGTTAATATAGATGAGGGAACTTATCAGCTAGAAGCAATTCGATGGCTACAACGTTCATCTGCACATATTGCCCGTATTGCTTACCACCTTGAACAGGCAATACTAAGCGCAGGAAAATAAGACATCAGCAATGAATCAGTGCAAAGAATATTGTATAGGTACAGTTAACATTAGATCTGTTTTTGGCTTTGGAAATTTTCCTGAAAGTTCGGCGATTGTTTTAATTGCAGCACGTGTTAAAATTCCACTGTTGGAAGATATCGTAGTTATTTGTGTCACGGTAGCGTCTTTGAGTAACATAAAACGGACTGTGACAGAGCCTTGTATGCCACGTTTACGTGCCATTCTCGGATAATATAAATTTTCTTTTATCAATTGGGAAATTTTTGCCAAATTATTTTCTAAATACTGTTCTTCATCACTCATCTTCTTTTGAGGAATTTCGTTTGCAACAATTTTATTTGCAACAACTTCAGTTTTTTTTTCTATTTGTGGTGGTTGTTCTGCAGGTTCGACAGATTTTATCGGTTCAATTGGTTTTTCTATAACTTTGGGCTCTTCTTTTTTAATCTCTTTTTTAAGAGGAACTTTTTTCTTTACTCTCTTAGGCTTTTTTGCAGGAGCTTTTTTGTGTATAACAGGTTTTTTGACTATTTTTTTGTGAAGAGGTTTTGATTTCTGTACTTTTTGTTTTTGCGCAACTACTGCTTTTTGCTTTATACGCGTCAAGTTCACACAAATTCTCTTCTCTTTTTCTATAGGTTTAACAGATGAAAAAGCATACTTATAGATTCCAAACAGGCTCAGCAAAATTAGAACATGAATGGATAAAGAAAGTAAAAGAGATTTTGAGTGATTATGCATAAATCATTAAATAGCCCGTTTGAATTCTGGGTATGCTTCAACTCCTACTTCATTGACATCAAGTCCTTCGACTTGTACATCATCTTCTGCTCTAAATGCAATAATTTTATTTATGACATAAATCACGATAAAAGAGCTGATAAATGCAAAAATACCGATAACCACTATACCTTTAAGCTGTGCAAGTAATGATACTTTATCAACAAAAATACCTACCGCTAATGTTCCCCAAATACCGTTAACAAGATGCACAGAAAGCGCTCCAACCGGGTCATCAAGTTTTAATTTATCAAACATAGGTACAGCAAAAACTACAAGTGTTCCACCGATTGCACCGATAAGTATCGGCGTATACATATCATAAAGGTCCGGCCCTGCAGTAATTGCTACAAGTCCTCCGAGTGCACCGTTAAGAATCATAGTAATATCCAAAAGCTTATATCGTGCATACATAATAATAGCGGCAATTATCGCACCGGCTAGTCCTGCCGTATTTGTATTCATAATTGTTTTTGCGACAGCATTGGCATTTTCAACAGAAGATATAGAACCAACACTCCCACCGTTAAAGCCAAACCATCCTATCCATAAAAGCAATGCACCAAGCACAACAAGAGGGACGTTTGAAGCAGGAATAACTTTTATTTTTCCATCTTTATATCTACCTTTACGAGGACCCATAATCAAAATAGCAGCAAGTAATGCCCAACCGCCGGTTGAGTGAATCACCGTAGAACCTGCTAAATCATACATATTTATGTCAAACATTGTCCCTGCAAGTAAATCTGCTCCCCAGCTTACATTTACTATTAATGGATAAATCACTGCACCCATAACAACAGTAAAAAGCATCAATGGAAGAATTTTCACTCTTTCGCTTACTCCTCCACTCATAATATTTATAGTTTTACCGACAAAAGCCATTTGAAACAAAAATGCAGCCCAGATACTCATAGATGAATTTTCCCAAGAACCAAATGCTATAGTGTAACCGATGAGTAAAAATGCCATTGAAGCAACAGCATAAATCATAGTATTGACAGTTAAAACAGATGAAACATTTTTAGTTCGAACAAGACCAGCCTCCAACATAGCAAAACCTGGAACCATAAAAATGATGAGCACCATCGCAAAAAGTGTAAAAAATGTGTCTATTATATATTTAATATCAGCTTCTGACATAAATAAATCCTTAAAGTAAATTAAGTATTGAGTGTATCAAAAATTAGATATTTTAAAAATTAAATAGTTGTTTTTAGGTATTAAAGAAGTAAATATGTAGATTTTCTACTCCTTGTCAAGGAGTTAGCTTAAGTGTCTGAGCGGCTAGCGAAGCCAAAGGGATGAATTCCTTTGGCGTTATATAATTAAATCGCTTCTTCGTCAGTTTCACCTGTACGGATTCTAATAATTTTTTCAATATCACTTACGAAAATTTTACCATCACCGATTTTTCCAGTTCTAGCAGCTTCAACAATAGTTGCAGTAACTTGTTCTACCATGTCACCTGCAATAATCATCTCCATTTTGATTTTCGGTAAAAAATCCACTACATACTCTGCACCACGGTAAAGTTCGCTATGCCCTTTTTGACGGCCATACCCTTTTACTTCACTTACTGTCATTCCATCAATTCCAATTTCTGCTAATGCATCTTTGACATCTTCTAGCTTAAAAGGTTTAATGATTGCTTCTATTCTTTTCATTGTTATTTCTCCAAAAAGTTTTATTATTTGTCAATTGTAACCATTTTTGATTACAAAATCAAGACACTAATCTCAAAAAGAGATTAGTTGTTCATGTATCTTTCACCTTGAATAGATTCATCAAGACCCATTACTTCTTCATCTTCACTTACACGTGAACCACCCGTTAATGCAGTTGCAATGTAGTAAACAATAACAGTACCTACAAGAGTAAACAGACCAACGATTACAACAGATTCTATTTGAACGATAAACTGTCCCATTCTGTCACCTGATTCTTTCAACGGTCCGTCCCATAGTAAATCATTGTCTTTTAACGCTAAAAGACCAGTTGCAAGTGCACCAAACAGACCTGCTAAGAAGTGAACACCAAATGCATCAAGAGAATCATCATAACCAAGTTTCTTTTTAAGTACTGTAACACCCCAGAATGCGAATAGTGTACCAACGATACCAACAATGAATGCTCCGCCAACACTAACAAAACCTGCAGCAGGAGTAATAGCAACAAGACCTGCAACAGCACCTGTAGCAATTCCTAAAAGAGTAGGTTTTTTATACACAGCCCATTCAGCAAGCATCCAAGTAATAGCAGCTGCTGCTGTTGCAATTGTAGTAGTAAGCATTGCTACACCGGCAATTGCATTTGCACCGAATGCACTCCCTGCATTGAATCCATACCAACCGAACCATAAAAGAGCCGCACCAAGAGCAGTTAAAAGCACAGTAGCAGGTTTCATAGCAGACTTAGGATATCCGGCACGTTTACCGACTAATATAGCAAGAACAAGACCTGCTAAACCACCATTCATATGTACAACAGTACCACCGGCAAAGTCTAGAGCACCTAAATCAAAAAGAAATGCACCGTCTCCACCCCATACCATGTGAGCAACAGGAGCATAAACTACCAGTCCCCAGATAGCTACAAATACCAACCAAGTTGAGAATTTGATACGCTCAATAACTGAACCCGCAGCAATAGCTACAGTAATAGCAGCAAATGTACCTTGAAAAGCAACAAATACATAAGTAGGGTATGTCCCGCTTAGATCATGCCAGCTGATTCCATTTAAAAACACATTTGAAAATCCACCCATAACATTTTGCACAGCAGCAGATTCCGCTGTACCGAATGCTATTGAATAACCAGCAGCAATCCAAACAACAAATGCAACTACAAATGCCCCAAATACCATAGCGTATGTATTGAGTACATTTTTACTTCTTGTCATACCTGCGTAAAAAAGTGCAAGACCTGCAGGTGTCATAAGTAATACTAATGCAGTAGATATCATCATCCATGCTGTATCTCCTGTATCTAATGTCGGTGCAGCCTCTGCAACAACCTCTACCACTTCTTCAGCAAATGCCGGTATGGCAAATAATAGTGCCAATAACCATTTCTTCATGTGAATCCTTTAATTGAATATTTTCAAGGCAAAGTATAGAATAAAAAAGGACTGTAATTTAAATTTAACTGATTAATTTTTAAGCAGCTTTAACAATTCTTCCTTTTTTCCATAAATTGTATAAAAGTTCATCATCTTTAAACATTTTATTAAGCCAAAATAAGATAATATGTATAAATTTAAATTTTAGGTGTTTCAATGAGCAACTTGTTAAACAATGGCGATGTACAAAGTATAAATATAGAAGAAACTCTTCAAAACAGCTATCTTGACTACTCGATGAGTGTTATAGTCGGTCGTGCTTTACCTGATGTAAGAGACGGACTAAAACCTGTTCACAGAAGAATCCTCTATGCAATGGACAAACTCAATCTTTCTTTCGGTGCAAAATACAAAAAATCAGCACGTATAGTCGGTGATGTAATTGGTCAGTATCACCCACATGGTGACACGGCAGTATATGATGCACTCGTACGTATGGCACAAGATTTTTCTATGAGAATGGAACTTGTTGACGGACAAGGAAACTTCGGTTCTGTTGATGGCGATTCTGCAGCAGCAATGCGTTATACGGAAGCACGTATGACAAAGTATGCAGGAGAACTTCTTAAAGACTTAGAAAAGAACACAGTTAATATGATAGATAACTATGACGGGACAACAAAAGAACCAGATGTCATGCCTACTCGTGTACCGAATCTCCTTATAAACGGTTCTTCCGGTATTGCCGTTGGTATGGCGACAAACATTCCTCCGCATAACCCTACGGAAATTATGAACGGTTTAAAAGCACTCTTGGAAAACCCAAATATTACTCTGCCTGAGATTATGGAACATATCAAAGCACCTGATTTTCCAACCGGCGGTATTATTTTTGGTAAAAAAGGTATCATGGATGCCTATGAAACAGGGCGTGGACGTATAAAAGTACGCGCTAAGACGCATATTGAGAAAAAAGGAAACAGGGATGTCATTGTCATTGATGAACTGCCTTACCAAGTCAATAAAGCACGTCTCATTGAAAATGTAGCAAATCTTGTTAAAGACAAGATGATAGACGGTGTCAGCGAAATTAGAGACGAATCAGACCGTGACGGTATGCGTGTTGTCATTGAGCTTAAGCGTGATGCAATAAGTGAAATAGTTTTAAACAATCTGTTTAAACAAACATCAATGCAAACGACATTTGGTATTATCATGCTATCTATATTAAATCAAGAACCGAGAATTTTTGGTCTTATTGATATTCTCAAGCATTTTATCAATCACCGTAAAACTATTATTATCCGTCGTACGATTTTTGACCTTGAAAAAGCAAAAGCACGTGCACATATCCTTGAAGGTTTGAAAAAAGCTATAGATATCATTGACGATGTTATCCGTGTTATTCGTGCTTCAAAAACTGAAGAAGCGGCAAAAGAAAATCTTGTATCTGAATTTGATTTTTCAGAAATTCAAGCAGCAAGCATTGTTGCAATGAGACTTGGACGTTTAACCGGTCTTGAAATAGAAAAAATTGAAAACGAACTTGCAGAGTTAATGAAGTTTATCGAGTATCTTGAATCAATCTTAAAAAGTGAAGATGTACTTCATGGTATTATCGCAGAAGAATTTGATGAAGTGCTTACTACTTATACAACAAAAAGAAGAACAGAAATCGAAGATGACTATGATGACATAGATATAGAAGATTTAATTCCAAACGAGCCAATGGTTGTTACTATTACTCATAGAGGCTACATTAAGCGTGTACCACTAGCAAGTTATGAAAAACAAAAGCGTGGAGGCAAAGGCAAAACTGCCGTAACAACATATGAAGATGACTTTATAGAAAACTTCTTTACATGTAACACGCATGATACACTTCTTTTTGTGACCGATCGTGGACAGCTTCATTGGTTAAAAGTATATAGAATTCCTGAGGGCAGTCGTACTGCAAAAGGTAAAGCAGTTGTAAATCTTATCAATTTACAAGCAGATGAACAAATCCAATCTATCATTCCGACAACAGACTTTAGTGAAGACAAATCATTAGTCTTCTTTACAAAAAATGGGATTGTCAAACGTACAAATTTAAGTGAATTTAGCAACATTAGAAGCAACGGTGTAAGAGCGATTGTTCTTGACGATAATGATGCACTTATTACTGCAAAAATTGCCGATAAAAGTATTAAATACCTTTTCATTGTTACGAAACTTGCACAATGTATAAAATTTGAAATAGAAAAAACTCGTGAACAAGGACGTAGCACACGTGGAGTAAGAGGTATTAAGTTTAAACATGAAGGCGATGAAGTCGTTGATGCAAACATCATAGCAAGTGATGATCAAGAGATTTTAATCGTCGCAGAAAAAGGTATAGGTAAACGTACTGATGCCGGAGAGTACAGACTTACAAACCGTGGCGGTTCTGGTGTAATAGCAATGAAAATGACAGCTAAGACAGGTAAATATATAGTAGGCTGTTTAATGGTTGATGAGAGCATGGATATGATGGCTCTTACAAAAGCCGGTAAAATGATACGTGTTGATATGCAGACTATTTCAAAGTCAAGCAGAAACACTTCCGGCGTATATATAGTAAAAGGTGATGAAGTTGTAAGTATTTCACGCTGTCCAAAAGAAGAAAAAAATGAAGATGAAAATGAAGAAACATCTTCATCTTTAAACTTGGAATAATAGTTGCTTAATAAAAAGTTATAAAATCTGGAGCTGTAAAAGCTCCTCCTGTAAGGATATTCTATGAAATACTCTGTAGTATTACTAACATTGCTGAGTGTTGCATCTTTTGCAGCTGATGCAACAATTCAAAAAATGCAACCTGAGCAAACAATTGCTGCACCCACTGAAACTACAATTCATGTAGTATGCCCTCATCATACTGCCAACAAGAAAAAAGAACCTGCAGTAGTACAACCAAGTATGCCGCAAACAAATGCTGCTGTTCTTGCACAAGACAAACCATTACTCATCAGTGTACTAGGACAAGGGGTTGCACCTATGAATACAACTTCACCGGCTCAAGCCTATGCATTGGCAAAGCGTGCCGCCGTTGCAGATGCATATAGACTTATCGCTGAAAAAGTCAAAGGTGTTAGAGTAGATGGCCAGGACCTCATTAAAAATATGATGGTAAAACGTTCTACTGTAAGAACATCAGTAGATGCAATGGTAAGAAATGCCAATGTAGTAGAAACAACTTTTAAAGAGGGATTATGCGAAGTAGAGATGGAAATCACACTTTCTCACTCTCAATTTGCACAATAATATTTTTTCATTCACTTGCACTTCATGCAGGTGAATATCTTATTTCTTACCGATATCTTGTAAAAGATACGATAGTCTACAATGAAACATTAGATATCTCTAAAGCCATGCATAAATGTAAAGGCACTCCATCCAACACTCTTCTTTTAGAATCACACAATAGTAAAAATTTAAAAAAAATCATTGCCCTAAATAATGAAAAATTCATAGACTATATTTACAAACTAGGGCTTAATGTAGAACATAAAGAATGTACAACAAACCTTCAAAACACCTCCACAACGATTCTCATACTAAAAACAACATGTTTCAAAGTCGATTTTAATGATAATTTTGCTAAAATTTCAGTTCTAAAATAGCCGAATATAAATAGGACTTTTTGTGAAAATAGCCATAGTAGAAGATGATATTAATATGCGTAAATCTCTTGAAATTGCTATGAGCGATTACAAAGAGTTTGAAGTAAAAACATTTAAAAATGCCAAAGATGCACTCAAAGGTCTTGATGATAGTTTTGATTTAGTCATTACAGATATCAATATGCCTGGTATGGACGGTATTGAATTTGTTAAAGAATTAAACGGCAGATATGAAGTCATTATAATGACCGGAAATGCAACACTCAGCCGGGCTATTGAATCTATACATTTAGGTGTCAAAGATTTTTTATTGAAGCCTTTTGATGTTGATACGCTGGTTGATGCAATCAAGCGTGAAGAAGTGGTGCAAAAAGTAAAAAAATCAGTAGCGAAAACAAAAAAAACAGCAAATGATTTTTTGGGTTCATCACAAGCACTCAAAAAAGTTTTAGCGATTACGGATAAAGCATCCAAAACAGATGCCAGCATTTTACTTCTTGGTGAAAGCGGTGTGGGAAAAGAGGTCTTTGCTTCTTATATACACAAAAATTCTCCAAGAGCCAAAAAACCATTTGTGGCTATCAATATGGCGGCAATTCCTGAAAACCTGATAGAGAGCGAACTTTTCGGTTTTGAAAAAGGTGCTTTTACCGATGCAATTGAAGCTAAAACCGGACAGTTTGAACTGGCAAACGGAGGCACTCTGTTTTTAGATGAAATAGGAGAGATGCCTTATGGTGTTCAGGCAAAACTTCTTCGGGCATTACAGGAAAAAGAAGTTCGCAGACTCGGCTCTTCAAAAGCTATAAAAATAGATATACGGGTTATTTCTGCCACAAATGCAAATTTGGATGAAAAAATAAAAAATGGAGAATTTAGGGAAGACTTGTACTACAGACTCAATACGATTCCGCTCAACATTCCGCCTTTAAGAGAAAGAAAAGACGAAATACTCGAAATAGCAGAGGCAATGATCGCACAGAACTGTCAAAAGTACGGTTTTGATGTTAAAACATTGTCGCCCGAAGCAAAAAGTGAACTTTTATCTTATAACTGGCCCGGAAATATCCGAGAACTTCTTTCAGTAGTTGAACGTTCTGTAATACTGAGTGAAAACAATGAAATTCAAAAAGATGAACTCTTTTTAGATGTCAGAAAATAAAACAGGAGAAAATTAATGAAAAAATATAATGTAGCAGTCGTCGGTGCAAACGGCGCTGTCGGTGAAGAAATTTTAAGAGTTTTAGAAGAGATAGATTTTCCTCTTAACAAACTGGTTCCGCTTGCAAGTGCGCGAAGCGTAGGGCTCCAAGTGCACTATAATGACCAAAATTTTGACATTTTAGAACTTACACATGATGTTTTTGAGCAAGAAGAGGTAGAAATTGCCCTTTTTAGTGCAGGCGGCAGCGTAAGTGCTGAATTTGCTCCCTCTGCAGTTGCCGCAGGTGCTGTTGTTATTGACAACACTTCTCACTTTAGAATGGATCCAAACGTTCCTCTTGTTGTGCCTGAAGTAAACCCTGAAGATATAGCGCGATGGAGAGAATCAGGAATTATTGCCAATCCTAACTGTTCAACCATACAGATGGTACAGGCACTCAAACCGCTTGATGAAGCTTATGATTTGGTTCGTGTTGATGTTGATACATATCAGGCAACCAGTGGTGCAGGTAAATCTGCTATGGAAGAGCTAGTCAATCAGATGCAGGCATTTTTTGCATTTAAACTTGATGAAGCGGAGCACAAAGCATTTAACCAGCAAATTGCACTCAATGTCATCCCTCAAATTGATGTTTTTACCGATAATGGCTATACAAAAGAAGAGATGAAAATGGTTAATGAAACAACAAAAATCATGCACAAAGAAGTAGCACTCAGTGCTACCTGTGTTCGTGTACCGACACTTCGCGGTCATGCGGAATCAATCACTATGACTTTTGATTCTCAGGTTGAAGCCAATGAAGCAAGGCAAATACTAAGCAAAGCGCCAAACATAGTAATTTTAGACAACCCGGATGAAGCGCTCTACCCTATGCCGGCTACATGTATAGACAGGAATGAAACATTTGTCGGACGTATCAGAAATGATTTGTTTTCAAATAATATGCTGCATATGTTTGTTGTTGCAGATAATTTAAGAGTAGGTGCTGCTACAAATGCTGTAAGAATTGCCCAAAAATGGATAGAAATGGAAGAAGGGGCCTAAATGCTTGAAAGACTCTTTGAAAATGGACTTTGGGGTTCAAGATTTATGGTCATTCTGGCCGTTATCTTTGGACTTATCGGGGCTATTGCACTTTTTATAGTCGCTAGTTTTGATATATATGATACAGCTAAGATGGTACTCAATGTTTACATTAACCACGAACATCCACAGCATTTTCATGAAGATGTAGTCGGCGGTATTATCGGAGCGGTAGATTTATATCTTATAGGTGTTGTGATGCTCCTTTTTGCATTTGGTCTGTATGAGCTTTTCATTTCAGACATTGACCCTGCAAAAGGGAATGAAAAAGAGAACAAAATTCTTGCAATTCACTCACTTGACCAGCTCAAAGATAAAATTTCGAAAGTTATTGTTATGGTGTTGGTAGTAAGTTTCTTTCAAAAAGTCGGTCATACCGAATTTAACGGCGCACTAGAGATGCTTTATCTTGCGCTTTCAATCACAGCTGTATCCGTTGGTTTATACTTTTTGGGTAAAGTTGGACATAATCATTAAGGAATAATAATGGGAATAAGAATTAAAATTCAATGCAGGGAGGCACTAAATGCCGACTCGTAAAATATTTGTAGATGCATGTTTTGGTAAAGAGACACCGTACACACCCGTATGGATGATGAGACAGGCTGGTCGTTATCTGCCGGAATATATGGCAGTACGCGCGAAAGCCGGAAATTTTTTAAACCTTTGCCATAACCCTGAAATGGCATGTGAAGTTACGCTTCAGCCAGTAGATATTGTCGGTGTTGATGCTGCTATACTTTTTAGCGATATTCTTGTCATACCTGATGAAATGGGAATGAATTTATCATTTGTAAAAGGAGAAGGTCCGAAATTTTCAGACCCGATTAAAAATGAAGAAGATATTGACAGACTTATAGGCGGCGAAGAAGCGGCAAGCAAACTTACATATGTATATGACACAATAAAGCTTATTAAGACAAAGCTTGCTGATGATAAAGCCCTCATAGGTTTTACAGGTTCACCTTGGACACTTGCAACATATATGATAGAAGGACAGGGAACAAAAACATACAATGTATGTAAAAAAATGATGTACGCAAACCCTGAACTCCTGCATAAAATTCTGGCAAAAGTAACAGAAGTTGTAAAACTTTACATGCAAAAGCAGATAGAATCTGGCATAGATGTTGTGCAGATTTTTGACTCATGGGCTGCTGCAATTGAGCCAAACAAATATGATGAATTTTCTTGGAAATATATGGTAGAGATTGCCGAGTATCTAAAAGAGAAATACCCACATATTCCTATCATTATGTTTCCTAAAGGTATTCCTGCATTTTTAGATAACGTGTATGGTAATTTTGATGTTTTCGGTGTCGACTGGTCTACTCCAATGGAGTTAGCAAAAGAAAAACTCGGAGACAAATATGTTCTTCAAGGAAATATGGAACCATGCCGTCTTTATTCTAAAGAAGCGACAACTGAAGCGGTAGAAGATATTCAAAATGTTATGCAGGGTAAACGCCATATATTCAACCTGGGTCATGGAATTCTTCCTGATGTTCCTGTTGAAAATGCAAAGCACTTCATACAAGAGTGCCATCGTGTCAGCAAAAAATAATATAATTTTCGGCCCTGTAAACTCACGCCGTTTCGGCATGAGTTTAGGCATAGACCTCTCTCCCTCAAATAAACAATGTAATTTTGACTGTCTTTACTGTGAACTCGCTCCAAGTGCGACTGTAGATAAACAAACAGAGGTTGTCTCAGTCGATGAAATCATAAATGAGCTTACAAAACATCTCCATGATAAAATTGATGTGATAACACTCACGGCAAACGGTGAGCCTACACTTTACCCTTACCTTGATGAACTCATTGATGCAATCAATAAAATAAAAGGTGAAACAAAAACGCTGATACTCACAAACAGTGCAAGTTTGGTTGATGAAAAAGTATTTGCTTCACTCTTAAAACTTGATGAAGTGAAACTCTCACTAGATGCCGTAAGCAGTGACATTTTCAAAAAAATAGACAGACCGCATCCCTCTATAACAGTAGAAAATGTTGTACAAAAAGTTATAGAATTCAGCCAGACCTATAAAGGAAAACTTTTTATTGAGATACTTTTTGTACATGGTTTGAATGATACAAAAGAGGAAATACAAAAACTCAACGAAGTGCTACATAAAATAAAATGTCAAAGAGTAGACATCGGCACCATAGACAGACCGCCTGCGTATCCGGTTATGGGGGTAAGCTATAAAGAGTTACATGACATCGCTCTTAAATTTGATTCTACTCTGCCTATACATATAGCTTCAAGAATACATGCCGAACCAAATAATGTATATCATACAAAAGAGGAAATACTCAACACACTTGATAAACGACCTTTAACAATGGAAGATATCAATTTACTTTTCGATGAAAAAAGCAAAGAAAATTTAAATGATTTGCTTACATGTAACGAGATAGCAATCAAAAAAGTCGGAAATTTAGAGTTTTATATACCTGCAAACAATCTAAAAAGAAAGCGTAATAATAGTAAAGAGCGTTAGATGGAGCATTATCAGATTTGGATTGAAGCATTTTCCGGTTTAGGGCTTTTCCTCTTTGGGATGCTCTACCTTGAAGAGCAGATAAAGTTTTCTGCAGGGCATGCATTCAAACAAATCGTTCAAAATGCAACAAAAACACATTTTAAAAGTCTTTTAACCGGTATTTTCTCTACTGCACTTTTTCAAAGTTCTTCCATTGTGACACTTATGGCCCTCTCTCTTGTCGGAGCACAACTCATGAGCTTAGAAAGCAGTATAGCCATTATACTTGGCAGTAATATCGGTACAACAGTCACGGCTTGGATTGTTGCTATTGTCGGCTTTAGTATGAACATTAAACTCCTCTCATATGCTGTTATAGGCATAGGAGGGTTAGGACAGGTTTTAAGTTCTGATGCATCAAAATGGAAAAATTATTTTGGTATTTTAGTCGGTTTTGGTCTTATATTTTTAGGACTTGAAGGCATGAAAGAGAGTTTTGGCGATGTAGCCCAAAACTTTGATATATCAGTATATGCGTTTTCCACTCCCTACTGGTATGCTTTAATAGGGCTGACACTTACTGCTGTAATTCAATCTAGTTCTGCTTCTATTGCCATAGCACAAAGTGCCCTGTTTACACATGTAATCGGTTTTGAAGCGGCAGCTGCTTTTGTTGTTGGAGCCAATATTGGGACAACTATAACTGCTCTTCTTGGTGCCATTGGAGGAATTCCTGACAAAAAAAGAGTAGCCTTTGCCCATTTATTGTTTAATCTCTCAACAGGAATTGTGAGTCTACTCTTCTTATACCAATTAATTACTCTGGTAAACATTGCATTTTCCCACGTAAACGGAGTTATTAAAATTGCAATTTTTCATACACTTTTTAATGTTTTAGGGGTTCTAATATGGTACCCGTTTATTGCATTTTTAACTGCTTTTACACAAAAATATTTTCATAAAACACAAGACAAGGTGACAAAATTTATATGTAATGTATCTACAGAGGTACCCGAAATTGCAATAGAAGCACTAAAAAAAGAGATAAAAAACCTCTCAAAAAAAGTTGAAGAATTTGCACTGCTTGCTATAAATGTACCGCCGCCAAAAGTTCTTGATGAGAATATGGCAATAGATAAAATTTTAGATAAATACACCAGTAATTTTAATGTTGAATATGAAAAGGTATATGAAAAAATACGTCTTTTAGAAGGTGAAACATATCGTTATGCTTCTGAACTTTCAACTGTGAATAATGATGAAGAATACAATAAGGATTTAAACAAGCTAACTGAAGAGGTAAATCACCTCGCCACCGCTGCTAAAGTCATAAAAGATATGCTGTATGATTTGGACTATTTTTATAATTCCAACACAAAAGAAGAGCAGGAATTTTATAAAAATATACGCTACCAGATACTTAAAAATATACAAGCTTTCAACAAAGCAATGCAAGGTGATGAAAACTCAATCAAAGAAATGGATGAAATTTATAAAAGAATTTCAGATGCTTATAAAAAAAGCACACTCATTATAAAAGATATTGCGAAGGACCATAGCATCAAGTCTGACGTAACAACAATGGCAATTAATGATATGCATTCAATCAAAAGTTTTTCAAAAGCAATGTACAATATATTAAAATTAAAAATTAATGTCAATGGAGATGGTCTTAATGAAAAAATTTAGAGTAGAGTGAAAACAGGATACTTAAAACTACACTTATCAATATCATACTTGTTATTGGAAAATAAAAACTGAAATTCTCTTTTTCAACAACTATGTCACCAGGTAACCTGAAGAGATGTCCATTAAATAGATAAGCCAAGATTCCTAAAACAATAAATAAAAATCCGATAGAAAAAAAGAGTTTGTACAATTTTTGGCCTTTTTTTATAATTTTATGATATTTTATTAGACTTCTTAGGATAATCAAACCATAGCAACTCAGCATATTTACGACTAATATTTTTCCACTCTTTTGTATCAAATTTTATACTAACAACACCGCCTGTAGGTATGTTTTCTTCAAAGTCAACATACTTCTCAACAAGCATATTCAGTCCGGGATTGTGCCCTATCAAAAAAACTGTTTCATATTTATCATCTAGTGAGTGTAAAATATTTTCTAAAGTATTCGGCGATGCTTCATATATATCTTCTATATATCTAATCTTTTCATCATAGCTAATCTCTTTAGCTATTGCTTTAGCTGTCTGTTTTGCTCTTTTTGCAGGACTGGAGAGTATAATATCAGGATAAATGCCTTGTTGTTTCAGGCGTTTACTCATTTGGGGAGCATCATTTTTACCTCGTTTATTTAAAGGTCTTTCAAAATCGTCTAAATTCAAATCTTTCCAGCTTGATTTTGCATGTCTGATTATGTAAAGTGTTTTCATTGATTCTATCCTCTTTTTATTTTTGACAGGACTAAGTAAAATTAGATTATTTTTAAAATATATTATATTGAAAGGAATGTGGCTCCGGATACTGGATTCGAACCAGTGACCAAGTGATTAACAGTCACCTACTCTACCGCTGAGCTAATCCGGAATATAAAAAAGTTGTTTAAAAAATATGGCTCCGGATACTGGATTCGAACCAGTGACCAAGTGATTAACAGTCACCTACTCTACCGCTGAGCTAATCCGGAATATTTATAAACACTCTTAATAAATGGTGTCAGAGGGGGGACTTGAACCCCCGACCCCCGGCTTATGAGACCAGTGCTCTAACCAGCTGAGCTACCCTGACATCGTTTAAGAGGGTGGAATTATACATATATTAAACTTTATTTTTACTAAAATAGGCTTTTTTTTAGTAATTTAAACTCAAATAAAAATTTATCAAATAAGTTTACATGTAAACATAAGATAAGCTTAGTCAATATGACTAAAGGTATTGACATTTTTACTTTTTTTTTGTAATATTCTTCTCATAAATTAATAATATTTGTAAGGAGATATAATGAATTTTACACCTTTAGGAAAAAGAGTATTGGTTAAGCGTGTTGAAGAGACTAATACTACGAGTTCAGGTATTATTATCCCGGATAATGCGAAAGAGAAACCTTCTCGCGGAGAAGTTGTAGCGGTAAGTTCAGAAGTAAATGAACTAAAAAATGGAGATGAAATTATTTTTGGTAAATACTCCGGAAATGAAGCTACACTCGATGGCGAGCTGTATATAGTGTTAGATGTTGATGATGTTTTCGGAATCATTGGTTAAGTAAAAAAATTAAAAAGATATAAGGAGTTTAACAAATGGCAAAAGAGATAATATTTTCAGATAATGCAAGAAACAAACTCGCACGCGGAGTTGAAAAACTCACAGATGCGGTAAAAGTGACAATGGGACCTCGCGGTCGTAATGTTTTAATACAAAAAAGCTACGGTGCACCTGTAATCACTAAAGACGGTGTTTCAGTTGCTCGTGAAGTTGAGTTACAAGACAAACTAGAAGACATGGGAGCACAACTTGTAAAAGAAGTAGCTTCAAATACTGCTGATGAAGCGGGTGACGGTACTACTACTGCAACAGTTCTTGCAAATGCCATATTTAGCGAAGGGCTTAGAAACATTACAGCCGGTGCGAACCCTGTCGAAGTAAAACGCGGTATGGACAAAGCCTGTGACTCAATTTTAGAGAACTTAAAAGCAGCTTCTAAGTCTATCAAAGACAAAAGTGAAATTGCACAGGTTGCAACTATTTCGGCAAACTCTGATGCAGAGATCGGTGCAATGATTGCTGAGGCTATGGAAAAAGTCGGGCAAGACGGTGTTATCACTGTTGAAGAAGCAAAAGGTATTGTTGATGAGCTTGATGTTGTTGAAGGTATGCAGTTTGACCGTGGATATTTAAGCCCGTATTTCATTACAAATACTGAAAAAATGACAGCTGAGATTGAAAATCCTTGGATTTTACTTGTTGACAGTAAAATAGCGTCACTCAAAGATTTGCTTCCGGTGTTAGAACAGGTTCAAAAAACAAACCGTCCTTTACTTATCATCGCTGAAGATGTAGAGGGTGAAGCATTATCAACTTTAGTTGTAAACAAACTTCGTGGTGTGCTTAACATTTCTGCTGTAAAAGCGCCAGGTTTTGGAGATAGAAGAAAAGCTATGCTTCAAGACATCGCAACACTTACAGGTGGTACTGTTATCTCAGAAGAGACAGGCTATACACTAGAAGGTGCAGAAATTTCTATGCTCGGTCAAGCAGCACGTATTGTTATAGACAAAGACAACAGTGTCATAGTTGACGGCGCAGGAAGCGAAGAAGCGGTAAAAGCTCGTATTGCTGAAATCAAAACGCAAATCGAAGCCACTTCAAGCGAATATGACAAAGAAAAACTGCAAGAACGTCTTGCAAAACTCAGCGGTGGTGTAGCAGTAATCAAAGTTGGTGCTGCAACTGAGACTGAAATGAAAGAGAAAAAAGACCGTGTTGATGATGCGCTTTCAGCTACAAAAGCAGCTGTTGAAGAAGGCATTGTCATCGGTGGTGGAGCGGCACTTGTTCGCGCTGCTGCAAAAGTAAGTATAGATGACCTTGAAGGTGATCAAAAAATCGGTGCTGAAATCATATTACGCGCTGTAAAAGCTCCTGTAAAACAAATCGCGCAAAATGCAGGATTTGATACTGGTGTTGTTGTCAATGCAATCGAAAATGCAGACAATGAAAACATTGGTTTCAATGCTGCAACAGGTGAATACGTAGACATGTTTGAAGCAGGTATCATCGATCCATTCAAAGTTGAGCGTGTTGCACTTACAAATGCTACGTCAGTTTCAAGTCTACTTCTTACAACGGAAGCGGCAATTTTTGAACTTCCAAAAGAAGAAACTCCAGCACCGGATATGGGAGCAGGAATGCCTCCACAAATGGGAATGCCGGGTATGATGTGAGACACGTAAAGAAAACGACACCTGCGTGTCGTTTTTAGTGTCGGAACCGGAAGCGTTGTCTGAAAGACCGACGAGGACTTACCTTTTACGAGAACTTCTTCTCGTTTTTAGCGTCGGAACCACAGATGATGTCCGAAGGACCATCGAGGACTAACCTTTTTCTCCCTTTTAATCTCTTCTATAAAATAATTATCTTATTTTTATAAAAAATATCTATGTTACAATGCTTCTAACTAACTCTTGGAGCATACTATGAAAAAAGTAATACTTATACTTCTCACGCTGGCGACTATTGTCTTTGCAAATGAATGCAGATATGATGCAAAAACCTTACATGTAACGTGGGAAGCTTATAAAACACCCCTGAAAATCGGTGTAGGAGGAACATTTGACAATATTTCGATTAAAGCTGCAGATACAAAATCTGAAAAGTCATTTTTAAAAACGAGTACTGTAATCATAGACACATCCTCTATAAATTCAAAGAACAAAGGACGTGATGCAAAGCTCGTAAAATACTTTTTTGCCGTGCAAGGTGTCAAAAACATCACTGCAAAAGTTGTCTCACTCAGTGATAAAATTATCAATATAGATATCACAATGAACGGAGTAACAAAAAATATACCTATGAAACTCAATACTTCTGATAAAATAGAAGCACAAGGCTATATTGACCTTGCGGACTTTAATATGCTTCCATCTCTTGCGGGCATCAACAAAGCCTGTTTTTCAAAACATAAAGGCAAAACATGGCAAGATGTTACAATAAAATTTGAGTTGCAAACACATAAGAACTGTAAGTAAAAACAACCTTTTGCAGCCTGTTTATAATTGATTATCCAAATGTCACTACACTTAGAAAACAAAAAGGACTAGCATATGAGTAACAAAATTTTTATCATAACAGTTTTTATAAGTAACATTGCGTTTGGTTCCGTTCTGCCAAAAATCGACCTGCAAAGAGTAGTAAACACTAAAAGTACAAACAAACTTACTACAAAGATAAGTACACAGCTTTTTAATCGCGGGCTTGAAAAACATATTGCCAAAGCAAAAGTAAAAAATTCACTTATGCATGACGATGAACTCAATGCTATAATGGCTCACAACATTGTCAAAACTCTCAAAACAGTAAACGAGAAAGATATTGTTGATTTTTTAGCGCAATCTGCCTTGAGAGGGAAAAAAGTTGATTTAAGTTCTTATTCTACTCTTATTGCTTTAGTACAAAAAAGTTCTCAAGCACTTTTAGACAAAGAGACTCTTTTCCATATAGAAAAGGTCTCTCTTGAAAATGAAAGCCTCAAAGCGATGAGAGTTGTTTCGTAAATGAAAATTGAAAATCCTTTTGAATCAGGGCATATAAAAAACTATATTTTGTTATATGCAAGTGTTGTCGTTATTATGGTATTATTTTTTATCGCTACAACACTTTTTAATGATGTAGATAAAGTAGAAAAAAAGAGTTTTAATACAGATGTTTCTACGATAAAAAAACTGCAAACATCCGAAAAAAATACTCCTAAAAAAGAAAAAAAGTTCAAACTGCTTGACAAAGCATACTAAAGTATAAAACTACTCTTTAGTAACAATATACAATTGTTCATGCCCCAGTTTTTTCAAGATATCCATCACACTCACAAAATCCTGAAATTTTGAATTTTTATCACTTCTAAGTACTACTGTTTGGTCTTTTGCAACAGCGGAGAGTTTTTGTTGCAGGGCTTTTAAATCGACTTTTTCTTTATCAAAATACATCTCACCTTTTGCATTGACATAAACCGTGACCTCTTTTTTTGTATCTTGCTTTTCTGTCGCTTTTGCTTCTGGTAAATTCACGGGAATAACACCCTGCTTTATAAAAGTTGCCGTTGTAAGAACCATAACTAACAACACAAGCATAATATCTATAAAAGGTATTACATTTATCTGGTCAAACTTTTTAAAATGTTTTTTACACTTCTTCATGAGCAACATCAAACTTTGTTAAGATTCTTTCGACTTTTCTCAGTACAATTGTATAGGCTACAATTGCCGGAATAGCTACAACAAGTCCCATTGCCGTTGCTTTAAGCGCAAGGGCAAGTCCTACCATGATTTTTTTGGCATCCACAGCACCCAAATCACCCAGACTATAAAAAGTAATCATAATACCTATAACCGTTCCAAGAAGTCCGACATAAGGAGCATTTGCACCTATGGCACTGATAACATTAATATTGTCTGTTAAATCAAGTTCCAGATTATCTCTGTGTTTATAATCGTCTATGCGTACACTCTTGTAAAACATCATTCTCTCTATAAAAAGCCATAAAGTAACAATACTCATAAGTATTAAAGTTCCCATAACACCGTAGTCAAGTGCCTGTTCTGCATATGCCATAAAATCATTTGTTATTTGCATTTATTTTCCTGTTTGTTCTTTAAATTTTAACTCTACTGTTGTACCGATATTTTTTGATGATTCAAATATCAACTCTATATTATTTCTTTCACAAAATCTCTTCACAAGGTTTAACCCTATACCAAAACCCTGCATATTCTTATTTGACTGGTAGTAATTATCAAATATACGGATAAGTTCTACCTCATCCATGCCTATACCATAATCTTTTATTGTAATAGAACTGTTTTGAACTTCAATATCTATATTTTTTGAACTCTGTGAGTATTTTACCCCATTATCAATAATATTGTCAATTACTTTACTTAGGCCTTTTTTATCGCCAAAAATCTGCATTTCTTCTAGAAAGAGACTAAAGTTCATTTGAGGATATATTTGTTTTACAAATGCCACTCTTTGTTCAACCAGCTTATCAACAAAAAAGGCCTCTTTTATATTCTGATTCGTCTGCATTCTAATCAAATAATCAAGCTCATTATAGCGCTCTTTAAGCATCATACAGGCAGAGTCGATGCGCCCTATACGTTTGAGTGTTTTTTCATCATCGCTGTTTTTACTTAGAAGCTGTGTAGTTGTAGTAATTGTACTGATGGGAAGATTCAATTCATGCAGGGTCTCTTTTGAAAGATTTTGCAAATCATGCACATATTCAGCCAAAGGATCAACTGCAAGTTTAGATATAAATATACCTGAAAGAATGACAAAACAAAGAACGATTACAGCAAACAGGTAGAGATTTTCTACATGTAACACATTTAAAAAATAATATGCAAGCAACAAAAATCCTATAATCGTTGAGAAATAATAGATAAATATATTAATACGAAGGCTACGAAACAAGTTTATACCCGATACCACGAATGTTTTCTATGCTCATTGTCGGAAGTAACTGCTTAAGCCTGTTAATATAAACCCGTATAGCACCATCACTCCCTCCACCCTCAGAACTGGTCCATAATTCATCATAAATGAGCTCTTTTGGCACAGGTGAATTACTATGATTCAGTAGCAACACAAGCAGTTCATACTCTTTTTTGGAAAGTTCCAAAACTTCTTCATTATAATAGATACATTTGTGAACTTTATCATGGCATAGTTGTCCAACACATTCCGCTTCTTTTGCTTTGCTTCTTTTCATAAGAGCCTGCATACGCAGTAAAAGCTCAGTATTGTCAAATGGCTTTGTCAAAAAATCATCACAGCCACTTACAAAACCGCGTTGGAGCATCTCTTTTTCTTTATGGGAGGTTAAAAATATTGCGGGAGTGTTATCTTCGGCACCTCTTAAATCACCAAGGAGTGAAATACCGTCAATAAGAGGCACGTTAATATCTAACAGGTAGATATCAAACTTATTGTCATATGTTGCATCAAGTGCATCCTGTCCATTTGGAAAATGGACTACATCATGTCCCTCTTCCTCTAGCAAATCAACTAAAGTCTCCCCAAACAAGAGGTCATCTTCGAGCAGGAGTATTTTAATCGACACTCTCTATAGCCCACCCAATCACTTCACCTGCGTACATAGGCACGACACCCGCATAATTTTCAGGAACTAAGAACGGCCTTTTTTCCAATGTAACTTCTTTAAATTCTGGGCAAATTCCATAAATATTTTGCGCATTGTCACTTACAAAGGCTTGCAGGTTATCAAGCTTGTCAAACTGCTCAAAAATTTCTACAAGAAGCTGCAAGGAAATAGGTGCTGTGAAAATACCGGCAGCACAACCGCAAGACTCTTTTTTATGCTGTGGATGCGGAGCAGAATCAGAACCGAACATTACTTTTGGATGGGCTTCAAGCGCTACACTTAAGAGTGCATCCAAATCTTCGGGTCTTTTTGCAATCGGCTTGCAAAAAAGATGCGGTCGCATTAAGCCGCCTATAACATCATCAAGTGTCAGTAAAAGATGATGCACGGTAATAGTTGCATACAAATTTGGATATTTGTCCAACATTGCAACAGCTTCTTTAGTAGTGATATGCTCCATAATGATTTTCAAATCAGGAAAGTTCTGCGCCAAAAGTTCATAAATACTCATAAATTCGGCTTCTCTGTCCATTACAAAGCCATCTGTCTCGCCATGCACACACAAAGGAATACCTAAGTTGCTCATTGTCTCTAAAGTAGTACGCATCTCTTCAATATCAAAAGAGCTGACACCTTCCTCTGAGTTTGTAGTAATTCCTGCAGGATAAAGCTTAATAGCTGTTATTTCATCCACTATGCTTTCTAAAAACGCTTTGTCATAGTTTTTATAAAAAAGTGTCATATATGGTTCAAAATAATCATTTGGAACCGCTGCCATAATACGATCTCTATATGCCAAAAGATCTTCTCTAGTTTCAACAGGAGGTACAAGGTTAGGCATTACAATAGCCCCGCTGTAAGTATAGGCGGTTAATGGTGCTACATTTTCAAGCATTACACCGTCACGAAGATGCAGGTGCATATCCAAAGGCATTAAAAGTGTATGAGTTTTCATCGAGATTTCCTTAATTTTATCAGTAGACTTATTATAGCTAAATCGTTGTTAAATACCCCATAAATATACATCGCTTACTGTAATAATCATACCGATAAACGCAAGCAATTTGTATAAATGGCTGATTTTAATAAAAGGCTTTCCATCTATGAAAATACCAAGCTGAACAGCGGAAACAAGCAGTGATGAGAGAATAAGAAACCCATAAGAAGCGAGTAAAACTATGTACCACGTTTTGTGTGTCAAACCATATACCAGTAGAGCGACAATAGCAGCAAAAACAATAGCATTTTGAATGTTCATATTTAAATTTGATTGTTCTTCTTTTTTATAAACACGGGCTATTTTAAAATATAAAAAAGCGAGAAAAAGCATAGTATAGTAAAGCATTAGGTGAACTCCGTAATTTTTAAAAGAATTTTATCTAATTAAGATTAACTAATCTTTATTATAGCTATAAATTATAAACTTTCTTTTGCTTTTACTATTAAATCATTTATTGCTTTTTCATAATGTTTTGCTTCTTTTTCTGCTGTTGACTCAAAGCGTGTAACTAAAACAGGTGTCGTGTTACTTGCCCGTACAAGACCCCAGCCTTTTTCAAAGTTTATACGCACACCGTCCACGTCTATGATATCTTTGATGGCAGGAAAATCTGATGGTGGATTTTGAAGCAGTTCTTTTACCTTGTCGATAATTTTAAATTTCTCGTTCTCAGTAGTCTCTACTTTTATCTCTTCGGTAGAATAAACTTTTGGCAGTTTGGCAAGTTCTGCATCTAAATCTATACCGTCTTTTATAAGTTCAAGTACTCTGAGCGTCGCATAAATAGCATCGTCATACCCGAAGTAACGGTTTTTAAAGAAAATATGCCCACTGACTTCACAAGCCAAATCTGCATCTATCTCTTTCATTTTTACTTTTAGGTTTGAGTGCCCTGTTTTATACATAACAGCTTTGGCACCGCGACGCTCAAGTTCATCATACATCACCTGTGAGCATTTTACCTCTCCGACAATGGTCGGTTTATCCATTTTCATAGCAAACAAAAGAGCGAGCATATCGCCTTTAATGTTATTTTTGTGTGTAAGAACGGCTATGCGGTCTGCATCACCGTCATAGGCAAAAGCAATGTCTCCCTCTTTTTCAAGCAGCTCTTTTACATCTTGTAAATTTTCTTCTACAGAAGGATCGGGATGATGATTTGGGAAAGTTCCATCTGGTTCAATATAGAGCCCTTTTGTATTAAGTTCTAACTTCTCAAAAATCTCTGGAAGAACCACACCGCCTACGCCGTTCCCACAGTCATATACTATTTTAGTGTCCATGCCTTTGAGATGTTGAAATTCATTTACCAAAAAGTCTATGTATCGCTCTTTTGCATTTATTTTTGTCACATCTCTTGGTGCAGGTTTTGGCATATCCAAAGTTGCGCACTCACGTCCAAGCGCATAAATATCTTCACCAAAAAATGGAGATTTGTCTACTGTGATTTTAAAACCGTTGTATTCACTTGGATTATGTGAGCCAGTTATCATCACCGAAGCAGACGGTGTAATCATTTGATTTTCTACTGCCCATTCCTGATAATTTGTAAAGTAATTTACAGGAGTCGGAACAAGCCCCATATCAAGCACTTTTTTCCCGCCGGCATTAAGACCTTTTACCAAATATTCAAAAAGAATCGGTGAGTGACTTCTTGCATCATAGCCTACAGCGACAAATTCACCATCTATTTTAGAGGAAAGTGCAAATCCTATTTTCGTGACACTTTCTTCATTTAATTCTTTTTCGTATATTCCACGTATGTCGTATTCTCTATAAATGCTCAAAATCAAAACCTTCTAAAATTGTTGAGAGAATTTTACAACAATATTAGTTAAGCTTTGCTTCTCTTTTAGGTTAAAACCCTTATATCTTTATATCGAGTTTTTTATAATCCCTTTTTTCAAACATCTCTTTAAGTATACGTTCACCATCTTCTTTTGACAAATCAGCTATAGATTTTTTACCGTCATATCCAACGTCTTGTAAAAACTTTTGAAACTCTTGAAAATTGGAAACTATTTTTTCAACTGTCTCATCTACACTATTGTGCTTTTCATTTACATGTAAAGAAATATCTTTTAGATTTTGAGCAATCTCTTTTTTGATTCCTTTAACTTCATCTGAAGAAAGTTTTTTTGTATATAAATTTTTAATTACATTATTTGATGCTACATTCATACTTATAGTATCGGTTTTTCAGGGGAAAAACCTTAATAAATTAATAAAAATTATACAAATTTGCAAATTTGTTTGGTTATTTTAAAAAAAGCTGATATACTGTTGCCAAGTGAAAGATGAGGCGTGAATTCATCTTTAGTGTGATTTTTGATCTATGTGTTAAAACCTCCTAAAGACTCTCCCAATTTTTTGACAAATTTATATAAAAGGCTAGACAATGGCAGAATTACAGGACGGATCAGTTAAATGGTTCAACGATGAAAAAGGTTATGGTTTTATTCAACAAGACAATGGTGGAAAGGATGTATTCGTACACTTCCGTCAAGTAAATAACAATGGTGGTGGACGTGTTTCACTTGCTGAAGGTCAAAGAGTAACTTTCGAAGTTGGTGAAGGTCAAAAAGGCCCACAAGCTGAGAACGTAACTCCACTTTAGTAGTTAACTTCACACCCTTTATACAGGCTTTTATGCCTGTGTAATTTTTCTATTCTTTAAAACCCACAAACACTCATTTATAATTTGCAGCTCTTCATTTGTTTTTATGACCAATGATTTTATATTTTTCAATATTTTATTATTCATGACCTTTTCCCGTACATAAGAAGAATTTTCTCCTATACCGCCGCTAAATACAACGGCATCTACCTCTTCAAGTACAATCATATAGGCTCCTATGTATTTTTGAATACGACGCACCATAATATCGAGTGCCAATTTTGCTCTCTCATCACTGCGACGTTCTATATTTCTGACATCATTTTCACCGCATAAACCAAGCAATCCTGATTTTTTGTTAAGTGTATTATCGACTTCATCAGCACTTAAACCCAACTCATTTTGCATAAATAACGCTATAGCAGGGTCAATATCGCCACATCTCGTTCCCATAACAAGTCCTTCAAGCGGAGTAAAGCCCATAGAAGTATCACAGCTTTTTCCATTTTTAATCGCGCAGGCACTCGCTCCGTTTCCAAGATGCAGTGTGATGATATTAGTCTCTTGTACTTTTTTATTTAATAGTGCTGCCGCTTCTTGAAGTAAATAGGCATGGGATGTTCCATGAAAACCGTAACGGCGGATTTGATTTTTTTCATACATCTCATAAGGCAATGCGTACACAAATGCCTCTTTTGGAAGGGTTGCATGAAAAGCTGTATCAAAAACAGCTATTTGCACAGTATCGGGTGCTTTATGGCGTATGACTTTTATACCTTCGAGATTTGCCGGATTATGCAGAGGTGCCAAAGGAATCAAATCTTTTATTGCTTCAATTACCTCATCATCTATCAATACAGAATTTCTGAATTTCTCGCCGCCGTGAACGACTCTGTGTCCTACCGCGTCAATGTCTGCGAAGTTTACATGTAAACTCTCTATGGCCTCAAAATGATTTTTTACAGAGGAGTTCGGCTCGCCGATATGTTCTACCAGTTTATTTATTATCACTCTGCCGCTTGGCATCTCAAAGAGTTTAAACTTCAATGAAGAACTGCCTGAATTGATGACAGCAATTTTCATTCGTTTTCTCCCGCCTGAATGGCTGTAATAGCTACGGTATTAACGATATCTTCCACAAAACAGCCTCTGCTTAAATCATTGACCGGTTTTTTGAGTCCCTGCAGGACAGGTCCGATGGCAATTGCACCGCTGGAACGCTGCACTGCTTTGTAGGTATTATTGCCGGTGTTTAAATCAGGGAAAATAAATACCGTTGCCTCTCCTGCGACTTTTGAGTGTGGCAGTTTGATTTTTGCCACGCTTTTATCTATCGCTGCATCGTATTGGATAGGACCTTCGACAAGCAAATCCAGTCTTTTTTGCTGGACTATTTTTGTCGCTTCTCTCACTTTATCTACATCAAAGCCATGCCCGCTCTCCCCTGTTGAATAAGAAAGCATAGCTATCTTTGGCTCAATTCCAAACATTTTTGCACTTTGTGCTGAAGCAATGGCAATTTCTGCAAGTGTGGGAGCATCCGGGTCTTGATTAAGCGCACAATCACCATAAACAAGCACCTTAGTTTTAAGACACATAAAAAAGACGCTTGAAACAACAGAAAAACCGGGCTTAGTCTTTATAATCTGCAAAGCCGGACGAATGGTATCTGCCGTTGCATGGTTGGCTCCGCTGACCATACCATCTGCATAATCAAGATAGACCATCATTGTTGCAAAATAGTTTACATGTAACATTGCATCTTTTGCAGCGTCTTTTGTAAGCCCTTTGTGTTTTCTAAGCTCATAAAAAGTCTCTGTAAACTTTTGTATAAGGGGGGATGTGAGATGATTGACAATCTGGGCTGCTGACAAATCAAGCCCCAGACGCATATAACGCTCTTTAAGTTCTTTTTCGTCCCCTATAAAAATGATGTCTGCTACATCTCTTCGCAAAATTATCTCCGCCGCTCTTAAAATTCTCTCATCACTTGATTCTGGCAGAACAATTCTCTTTTTATTTTGTGAAGCCATAAAGAAAAGTTTATACTCAAACATCTGCGGTGTCATAATGTCATTGTATGTCGTTGCAATTTTTTCTTCAATACTTTGAATATTTACACTGCTATTAAAAAGCCCGAGTGCAAGAGCAATTTTTCTCTGTGCGTTGACGCGCAGTTTTGAGTGGACGTTCATTATATTTGTCGCAGTTTCAAAAGTATCGGTATCAACGGAAAGAATAGGTACTTTAAAACTGTTCAGTCCGGCTATAAGTTTTTGTATATTTTTGTTAAGCTTCATGCTGAACGGGAAAATAATAGCACTGATATTTGGATAACTTGAAGAATGCAAAGCTCCAAAAAGCCCCAATATTATGTCTGATCTGTCAGCGGGAACAATAATCAAATCTTCTTCTTCAATGTGTTCTAAAAAATTATCGAGCGTCAGCGCGGCAACTTTTACATTTTTTATAACCCTTGCATGGTCATACGCTCCAAGCATAACCTCTTTGGCTCCAAGAGACTCAATAACATCATCAATAGTAGGCAGATTCAACTCCTGCACCTCTTTTAAAAGGTAAACAGTATAAGAAACTTTTTCAAACATTTTTTGAAGCTGCTTATGTTTTTCATCATCAACCCGATTTACAAAGGTAGCAAAATGCGTACATCCCTCAGAGGTTAAGTACTCATTTTCAATTAACATATTTTCATAAATCTCTTTTGCCGTAGCATCATCCGCTTTTATGATATTTATCGTCGGTGCTGCGAAATTTTGGGCAATTTTCACGTTTAAATCATAACTGATAGTCGAGGTTAAAAAAGAGCGCCTGATGCCTTCGCATAAAACAAAATCATACTCACGTTCAAGTTTTTTAAATTTATCTATGAGCTGGGTTATAAGGGAATTGTCCTCTTTTTTGGAAATCATCTCTTCGACTTCTTTAATATCAAAACCGTAACATTCTTCATAGTTCATATCTAAATTATAACGCTGTAAAATAAAGTCTATATCACCGTTTCGTATATTTTTATCAAAAATTATTGGACGGAAAAAAGCGACACGATGCAGTTTGCGCTTGAGAATTTCCATCATCCCCATAGAGACAAAGAGTGTTCCGGCATTTTTTTCCTGTGCAGATATATAGAGTGACTTTATTTTCATTTTTCTACCCTTGTCATAAACCTTATTGTAAACATAGTATAATTCTATCTAAAAAACGGATGAGTATGTGTATTTGTGGAAATGATTTAGATTTTAATGAATGTTGCGGTCCGGTAATTGAGCAAAAAAAAGCCGCGCAAACGCCTGATGAATTAATGCGAAGCCGTTACAGTGCTTATGTTTTGGCAAACGGTGAGTATCTGGTTTACAGCAGTGCCGCACAAAACCGTTATATGAATGATATTACCCTTATAGAAGAGTTTTCAAATTCTGTCAAATGGCTGGGACTCAATGTGTTACATGTAAAGATCGACAGCGTAGAATTTAAAGCATATTATCGTGATAATGAGGGCATAAAAGTCCTGCATGAAAAAAGTAATTTTATTAAAGAAAATGGTTTATGGAAATATGCAGATGGAGAACTTTACAACTCAAAAATAGAGAGAAATGAAAGCTGTCCCTGCGGCAGCGGTAAAAAATATAAAAAGTGCTGCGGCAAATAAACTGGATATATATAAAGGAGTTCATGTGAAAAAACTTTTAGCAAACACTTATTTAATCCCTGTATTACTGGCACTATTTTTAATTATAGTAAGGTATAATTATAATTATTTGGTTTTTCATACCTTTATTGAATTTTTCTCTGTTTTTGTCAGTTTTTCCATTACACTCGTCACCTATTACACATATTCTTTTACAAAAAACAGATATCTTCTTTTTATAGGTCTTGGATATTTTTGGATTGGATTCTTAGATTTATTTCATATACAAACGTATCCTGGCATGCAAATATTTATGATAGATTCGCCAAATAACACGCTTACATTTTGGGTTTTAACAAGAACTCTTGGTGCTGTTATCCTTTTAACAGCACCATTTATGAGATATAGAACGTTTCGTAATATTACTGTAAGTTCAATTTTTGGAGCCACAGCACTTATTATTACTTACCTTGCAACGATGCATCCTCTTTCGCTTTATATACAGGGGCAAGGACTTACAGACTTAAAAATAAATTTTGAATATTTTATAATTGCCATACTTGCAGTTACCCTTTATATAAATAAAAAACACAATCAAGAATTTTCCAAAGGTATTTACTCAGCCGTTATGCTAAGCATTGTATTTAATATTCTCTCAGAACTTTCTTTTACCCTCTATAATGATGTGTATGGTTTTTTAAATCTAGTTGGGCATATATTAAAATTTTTATCTTTTTGGGTACTTTTACAGGCTATTATTAAAACATCTCTAAAAGAGCCTTTTACGTTAATGCAAAAAGGTGCTTCGACCTATGATGCAATTCCTGTTGCTGCAGCAGTAGTTGATGAATTAGGTATGGTAAGGCAAATCAATCATGCTGCTTGTGAATTTTTATCTTTAGCAGAAATTGACATAATTGGTAAATCAAATCACGAGCTTTTTCATCCAAAAAATTCACAAAAATCCCAATGTTCTATATGTCAGGCAATAGAGCAAAAAAAATATATTGAACATTATGAAAGTGAAGACACCTCTTCTGGAAAATACATAGAATTTTCACTCTCTCCAATAAGTAGCAGTGAAAAAAACATTCAAGGTGTTGTTCAGATAAGTATAGATATTACCGAAAGAAAAAATTTACAAATAAATGTACAAAACCAATTTAAATTGCTTCAAAATATCATAAACACTTTGCCGGTACGGGTTTTTTGGAAAGATACAAATGGAAAATATTTAGGCGCCAACAATCTTTTTTTACAGGATGCAAAACTTAACTCCATTGATGAAATTTTAGGAAAAACTGACTTAGATATGGTTTGGGCAAAAACTGATGCTAAAAAATATATGAATGATGATCAGGAAGTAATCAAAGAAAGAATAGCAAAATTACAAATTGAAGAAAAACAGACTGATGAGAATGGCCAAACAATTATACTCTCCACCTCAAAAGTACCACTTGTAGGGATAAATGACGAAAATATTGGAATACTAGGTATTTATGAAGATATCACCGACACAAAGAACATGCAGCAACAAATTGTGCAACAGTCCAAAAAGCTTCATTTTCAAGCAACACATGATGAACTGACACTTTTACCAAACAGGGCACTCTTTCAAGACAGGCTTGCACTAAGTATTGATAATGCCAAAAGAAATTCTCAAGATTGTGCACTCCTATTTATTGATCTGGATGAGTTTAAAGAGATTAATGATTCTTTAGGTCATCATATGGGTGATAAAGTTTTAAAAATTATTGCACAAAGATTCAAGCAAGCCATTAGGGAAAAAGATACACTTGCAAGAATTGGAGGTGATGAGTTTGTGATTATTGTTGATGATTATAAAAATATAGAAGCTCTTTCAACTTTAACACAAAAAATTCTAGATACAACGAACAAAGGCATAGATATCGGCGAACATGTATTATATATTTCTGCAAGTGTGGGAATAAGCGTGTATCCTAAAGATTCCACTGATGCACAAAATCTTCTTAAGTGTGCTGATGCTGCTATGTACAAGGCAAAAGATGAAGGAAAAGGTAATTATCAATTTTATTCCCAAGAGATGACACAAAAAGCTATGAAAAGAATCTCTATGCAGTCTAAACTTAGAAATGCAATAAAAAATGAAGTGTTTGATGTCTATTTTCAACCTCAGATTAATGCTCAAACTAAAGAAATCATAGGACTTGAAGCTTTAGTCCGATGGATTGATGAGAATGGAAATATGATTTATCCTGATGAGTTTATACCTTTTGCAGAAGAAACAGGCATGATAGTAGAACTTGACAGAATTGTTATGAAAAAAGCTCTAGCACAAGTAATGCAATGGCGAAATGAAAATATATTCACGGGAAGCTTATCACTCAATCTCGCTATGAAACAACTGCAAAAAGATGATTTTGAGCTATCTATAAGTAATCTTATCTCTTCAAGTAAATGCCCCCCAGAGAAAATTGAACTTGAAATCACAGAAAGTGGACTAATGCAAAAACCAGAAGAATCCATTGCTAAACTAAATCGACTAAAAGAGCTAGGCATAAAAATTTCAATAGATGACTTTGGAACGGGATATTCCTCCTTGTCATACATAAAAAAACTTCCTATTAGTAAGATTAAAATAGACAAATCATTTGTAGTGGAACTTCCAGACAATAAAGATGATATTTCTATAGTAAAAGCCATTATTGCGCTTGCATCAAGCCTTGGATTAAAGACCTTAGCTGAGGGTGTTGAAACAGCGCAACAACTTGAATTTATGTTAGAAAACGGATGTCATAACATTCAAGGGTATTATTTTGCAAAGCCTATGTCCATAGAAGACACAACACGATTTTTAAAGAACTTTCACAAATAGGTAGCTCTTTTTTTCAAAGCCTGCTTTTTCATAAAAGCTGTGGGCTTCTTGCCTTTGCACTCCTGAGGAGAGTACGAGATTTTCACAGGCGGCTGTTTTGGCATAATCATGTAAATATTCCAGCATCATTTTCCCATATCCTTTATAGCGGTATTTTTCATCTGTGACCAAATCAAAAATATATAAATGTCTTTTGTGGTACAAGTTTGTCTGCACAGCAGCACCGCTGTAGCATACCAATTTACCCCGTTCGAGTATGCCAAACATTTTATACTCCATATGCCGCATATCGTATATAAGGTCTTCAAACTCTTCATAACTAAGCTCGGTTCGGAGTTGTTTTATTACATCATAAACAGTGTAGAGTTCTTTTAATGTCATTTCTCTTATTTGCATAAAGAATTGTAACAAAATTAATAATAATTTAGAGAGTTCTTTTGTATAATATTAAATATAAAGAGGGATAATATATGAAAAAAATATTTTTGCTGTTATATTTATGCTGCTTGATAGGATTGTATGCAGATGAAAAAACACCTTCTGATGTTTATTCGCAGTCAATGGTACTTAAACAAATGGTTGGAGAACTACGCAGGGAAAACGGTATCACGCAACCACTCAAGAAGGTAGAGCAGCAGCATAATAAACTTCCGCGTCATGTTATTCAAAAAACACTCGAAGTTTTGACAAAGGTAAACAAATATCGTGAAATATATAAATTTGGACTTATTACAGTTCCACCTGTACCGCCGAGAAAAATTACACCTCAGGATGTTTATAACAATGTTATCCGATTAAAAGAGGAAATACATTACCTTTTAAAAAATCAAAAAACACACTTTACGTTTAAACAGTACAAAGGAAAAACTCCAAGTGATGTTTATCAGGTTCTTTGGACTGTTTCTCTTGGTTTTGACAGTTTAATCGGGCAAGGCTTCACACCAACAGATGTTTATATTCAATCAGAGCAAATTGTTGAGAGGATTAAATTTCTACGTTCTTCACAAAGAGAATACAATGATATAAAAATGCCGTCTAAAAAGCCCAATCTTCATCCAAATCATGCACTTTATGCCTCTCGTGATTTAATAAAAGCGATAAGTGAAGATGAAAAAAAGCTCTGGATGGCACCCGTACCCGTACCAAGAATCAAACAAAAAGTCATCTCACCTACAGAAGTTTATGATTCACTTCAAACAGTAAAAGCAGAGCTTAACAGACTCTCGCGCCGTTTGGGAATTGAGCGGAGTTTTCCTCCGCAAAAGCCAAAAACCAAAAAAACACCTTCAGATGTTGTACAAAATCTTGAATATGCAAAAGCACTGCTTCCTACTTTTTCCTTTTCACATCGGCTCAATCAATACCCGCAAAAATCACTCATAAAAACGCCAAATGAAGTTTATGCCTTGAGTGAGTTCATTCTTCATAAAATTATGCATATTAAAGAACAAGGGGGCATTCAAATCAAGGCTAAAAAAGTTCCTTATGTTTACGGACTACAGCCTATTTATGTTTATGTAAAAGGTCTTGAAGATTTGGAAAAAGTGTCAAGACTTAAAGCCCTTGAAGGGTTTTATCCATCTCAGATTCCTGATGCACCAAACACAAAAATCACACCAAGTGAAGTATATGAGCTTATCTTACGCCTTGATGATGAAATAAATCTTATTTACAATGCAAAAAAATACAACTACAACTTTATCTCTTACAGAAACTATCTTGATAAAAAAATATACCAAGATAAAACACCTTCTGATGTTTATAATAAGCTGTGGAAAATATCATATGAACTTGATACTATTTTAAATCAGCAATATACCCCGAATGAGACCTATACGCTTGCCCTCAAGCTATATAAGAATGTGCAGATAATCAGCGATAATTTTTTACACAAACATATCAATATAGCCATGTTGCCACATGAAGCACGATCACCTCATGATGTGTTTTTACAGAGTTTACAACTTATGAAAATATTAACAAAAATCAAAAAACGAGGTAATGTTGACTCTGCCACTATCGCCATTCCTCGTGATAAAATAATTACGCCAAACTCTGTTTATAATGCGCTGCGTCTTATCAGCGGTACGGTTTCAGAACTGCATATTTATTATGGAATGGAGTATAAAGGCAATAAAAGTAACAAAATATTTCAAGGTAAAACACCATCTGATATTTACAGCGTAATAGAAGCAACCAATACACTTACCAAACAAATACTCAAAGACGGCAGTTATGCGCATTAGTCTCTCAACAAAAGTTGCTATCGGTACTTTTATCATTGCGGCAATCGGTGTTGTCACCATTGCTTTATTATCATACTCTTTAATGACAGAATACTTCAAACAAAATAGTTTGGAAAATTTACAATTTGAACTCAAAGAAGATGCTAGAAGTATAAACGGCAGTATAAACAAATTGGTTTATGATGCAAAAATTCTCTCTAAAGATGATGATATCATTGCTTTTTACAGAGCCTTTAACAACAAGTACAACTATGACGCTGTTACAAACAGAACTTTAGCAGGTATTATATATTCACTGCAAGACAATTTCACCTCTCTTTTGTCTCACAATAAAGCATACTTTAATATCCGGCTTCTCTTAAACAACGGAAGAGAAGCAATTGTGGCATATAAAGATAAAATGGGCATTCATCTCAGACCGGAAAACAAACTCCAAGACAAATCAAAGAAAAAATATTTCAAAGAAGCTATGCAGTTAGCCGACGGAAAAGCTTATCTCTCAGATATCAATCTCAATCGTGAATTTGGGCGCATCAGCCATCCCTTGACTCCAACTCTGCGTACAGCACTGCCGATCTATCTCGGGGGTAAACTTTTTGCAATTTTAATCATCAATGCCAACGTAGATAAACTCTTTACGGTTTTAGAGCAGTATAAAGATGCAAACAATCATAAAAACATCTACCTTGCCGATAAAAACGGTTACTATATTTACAACAAAAACAACAAAAAAATCTTTGGCTATGAATTCGGTAATAATGATGCTACTTTGATGCATGATTTTAGTTTGAACAAAAAGAGTTATTTTACAAATAACCTTCTTTTTACCTATACTACGCTGATCTATACAAAAGACAAGCATATCTCTGTTGCACTCAGTTCATCTGAGACTTTTTCAAAAGAACAGTATGACAATTTTATCGGTTCTTTGTCTGCGTACATAACTATAATCACATTAATTATCGCATCAATATCTTTGTTTTTAGTGCGTCATCTTATAACACCGCTTACAAAAATCACAAAAACGGCAAAAGAGATTGCTCAAGGCAACAACCGACAAGAGATAGATTTTGATGCCATTCATACAAAAGATGAAATAGAAGAACTTGCAAGTTCCTTGCAGATAATGCTGCAAAAGCTCGAAGAGAGCAAAAAAGATATCGAACAAAAAGTACATGAACGTACCCAAGAACTGAACAGACTTAATGAAAACCTTGAAAACATCGTCAAAGAAAAAACCGATGAGAACATCAAACAACTCGAAGCACTCCAACAGCAGAGCAAACTTGCTTCCATGGGTGAGATGATAGGCGCGATTGCGCATCAATGGAGACAGCCACTTAATGAAATAGGTATCGCGATACAAAACCTCAAATATGACTATGAAGACGGCTTGATTACTGAGGAGTATTTGGATGAATTTATTCAAGGAACTAAAAAAGTCATCAAATTTATGTCTGATACGATTGATGACTTTAGAAACTTTTACAGAGTTGACAAGACAAAAGAGCGTTTCAATGTTAAAGATGCCGTAGAAAGGGTTCTTTCCATTCAAAAAGCACAACTGGTAAATAATCATATTGCCGTTGAACTTATCGGTGAGGGTTTTGAAATAGTCGGATATAAAAATGAATTTCAGCAGGTAATTCTGAATCTTATTAACAATGCAAAAGATATTTTATTACAAAACAAGCAAAAAGATGCAAAAATTACCATAGAGTTAAAGAACAAAACAATCTACATCAGAGATAACGGAGGCGGTATTCCTGTGGAAATTCTTAACAGAATCTTTGAACCTTACTTTACAACCAAAGAGCAAGGCAAAGGTACGGGTATGGGTCTTTATATGTCAAAAATGATCATTGAAGAGAATATAAAAGCAAAACTCGATGTAAGCAATACTGCCGAGGGTGCAGAATTTAGGATAAATCTTAATGAATACAAATAATACAACTATTCTTTATGTGGAAGATGAAGAGAATGTCAGAGAGATGCTCTCTCGATTTTTAAAGCGATTTTGTAAAGAGCTTTATGTGGCACAAGATGGTGCAGAGGGTTTAGAGCTCTATAAAAAACACCGTCCAGACATCGTTATTTCAGATATTCGTATGCCTAAAATGAATGGCTTGGAGATGGTAAAGGCCATCAAAGCCATAGATGTATCACAGCTTATTTTACTCCTGAGTGCGCACAGTGACAGTGAGTTTTTATATGAGGCGATTAATCTCGCTGTAGATGGTTATATACTCAAACCTATAGATTTGGACATGGTGAATGAAAAATTAAAGAATCTCTTAAACCGCATACAAAATAGAAAAGCGGCTCAAAAACTTAAAGAGAGTGAAAAAAAATTAAAACTACTTTCGCAAGCAATTGAGCAGATGGAGGAGATGGTTCGCATCACCGATGTAAAGGGAAATATCATCTATGTA